>CASAUJ010000005.1 GCA_949118805.1 uncultured Clostridia bacterium
AGAAAGATTTTGAAAGTTTTAAAAAAGTAAGTGAAGAGAAATTTTTATTAGGTGAAGTAAGTAGAATACAGAAGGAATTAGATACCATATTTTTTGGGGAAGAAGATAGTGAAAACGAAGTTTCTGTTGATCAAGTGTTGAAATTAGGAAAAGCATTAGAATTATTAGATAAAAATAAAACACAATTTACAGGTTTGAAACAGCATCAATATATAAAAGCTATTATTGAGGCAAGGTATCGATTGCGATGTTGTAATATGATAATGGAAAGTGCTGATAGAATTATCAATTATTTTGCAGAAGCACCAGAAGTAGAGAGAGTATTTTATGCCAATCTATTTATACAAGATATTCAAACTATGTACGAAAAAATAAATCACATTCAAGTTCGCTATAAATTAGAAGGATTAGAGATATCACTAGAGGAACAAGAAAAAGCATTAGATTTGCTAATTGATCCAATTACTAATCAATATACAGAGGAAAAAGAAAGACTACTGACAGATATTTTTCAAGATGATGGGGTAATGAAGAATTATATTCAAGTAGCACAAGAACTACGTCAAAAAGTCAGCTATTTGCAAAAAGGTATAGAACAAGAAAAAGAAAGAGAAAAATATAAAACATTGTCAGAAGAAGAGCAAAGGAAAAAAATAAAGGAGTTGGATGATACAAAGTTTGATATAACACAAAGTTATAAAGATATTATACAATATGAAAAAGAAGTAGCAAAAGCAAAAGGACTTTTGAATGAAAAAGAAGGCATGGCAACAGAGGATATGGAATTTGTTAGAGTCAAAACAAGTGAAATTTATGAGTATCTGTTAAGTGCTAGAGAAAAAAGAATAAAAATTAGTGTTTTGCCAGATGTAGATGAACAAAGAGAAAGCACATTAGTGATGGTTCCGAAAGGAGTAAAAATAGAAAGATTACCACTTCAATTAGGAAAAGAAGAGATTTGGTTTGAAAAGTCTGAGTGTATATATAGTAGAAGTATTGCGTATTTGATACAAAATCATTATTTAAACAAAGATAAAGGAATAATGTTTGGACAGACAGAGGAAGGATTTTATCCATATGTTAATAGTGCGAATAATGGGTGGAAGAACTATGATTGTGAAAGATTAGAAAGAATTTTAGATGATATTAGAGAGAGGATAGCAGAGGAAAATGAAAAAGGGATGGAAGAAACGAAATTTTATATTCAAATACCATATTTACGCCCTATGGTACCAATTTTAGAACAGTTAAGAGAACAGGAAATTGAATATTATATTCCTCCAATCGATGAAAAAACACATAAATATGAACCAACCAAAAAGATTTATATGGATCGTGAAAATTTACCAAAATATAAAGCAAAAGTACATAATGAAATTTCTAACATTGCCAAAGGAGTAATCACAATAGGAACTGAAGAAATGAGGATAGGAGAACTTCTTTTTGAAGAAAGAGAAACCGAGCAAAGATAAAATGTGAAAGGAATTTTAAAAATTCCTTTCTTTTTTTTAGGAAATTGTATATAATAAGAAAAACAAAAACAAGAGGTGGACAAAGTGGATCAAAAACAAGCAAAAGAGAGAATCGAAGAATTAAGAAAACAAGTAGAATATCATGCGAAAAAATATTATGATGAAGATAAACCAGAAATATCTGATTTTGAGTATGATATGTTAATGGTAGAATTAAGAAATTTGGAGAAAGAATTTCCAGAATATCAATCAAAAGAATCTTTAACCCAAAAAGTAGGAGGACATGTTAAAGAAGGATTTCAAAAAGTAACGCATGAAGTTCCTTTACAGAGTTTGCAAGATGTATTTAGTATGGAAGAAGTAAGAGATTATATTGAAAAAATAGAACAAAAAGCAGAAGAAAATAAAATTGATAAAGTTACCTATGTAGTAGAAACTAAAATTGATGGATTATCAGCTGCTTTAGAATACAAAAAAGGAGAATTTGTAAGAGGAGCAACAAGAGGAAATGGAGTAGTAGGAGAAGAGGTAACAGAAAATTTAAAAACCATAAAAACCATTCCTAAAAAATTAAAAGAACCAATTGATATAATTGTTAGAGGAGAGGTCTTTATTGCCAAAGAGGATTTTGAAAAGATGAATCAAGAAAGAGAAGAACAAGAAGAAGAATTATTTGCTAATGCAAGAAATGCAGCAGCAGGATCTTTAAGGCAATTAGATCATAAAATAACAGAAAAGCGTCCATTAGATATGTATATTTTCAATGTTCAAAAGATAAAAGGAAAAGAATTTAATTCTCATTATCAAGAATTAGAATATTTAGAACAACAAGGGTTCCATGTAAATCCAGTGCGAATTTATTGTAAAACCATAGAAGAAATAGAAAAAGCGATTGAAAAGATTGGGGAAGAAAGAGAAAAATTAACTTTTGGAATAGATGGTGCAGTGGTAAAAGTGGATGATTTGAGATTTAGAGAAATTCTAGGAAGTACAGCCAAAACCCCTAGATGGGCAGTGGCTTATAAGTATCCTCCAGAAAAGAAAGAGACAAAGGTAAAAGACATCATATGTCAAGTAGGAAGAACAGGAGTTATCACACCAATGGCTGTATTAGAACCAGTAAAAGTAGCAGGATCTACGATTTCAAAAACCACTTTACACAATGAAGACTTTATCAAAGAAAAAGAGTTAAAAATTGGAGATAGTGTTATCATTCAAAAAGCAGGAGATGTTATTCCAGAAATTGTAGAAGTGAAAAAGGAAAAAAGAACAGGAGAAGAAACCGATTTTACTATGCCAAAAACATGCCCAGTCTGTGGAGCACCAACAATGAGAGAAGAAGGAGAAGCTGCAATACGATGTACAGGTATAGAATGTCCAGCAAAACTTTTTCGTAATTTGGTTCATTTTGTATCAAGAGAAGCGATGAATATTGATGGATTAGGGGAAAATATTATTGCCCAATTACTAGAAAGAGGGTTAATTAAAAATATGGCAGATATATATACTTTGCAATTAGAAGATATTGCTTCTCTGAAAAAGAATGGACAAAAATTTGCACAAAATCTAATAGAAAGTATTGAAAAAAGTAAAGAAAATGGCTTATATCGCTTTATTACAGCCCTAGGAATTCGTCATGTAGGAACGAAAGCCTCTAAATTATTAGCTAGGAAGTACAAGAACATTGAAAACTTGATGGGAGCAGAATTAGAGGATTTAAGTATCATTCATGATATAGGACCAGTTGTAGCAAACAGTATAAGAGAATTTTTCTTACAAGAACAAACCAAGGATTTAATTCAAAGACTCAAACAATCAGGTGTTAATATGACAGCAAAGGAGGAAGAAAGTGCAGATCAACGATGGGAAGGAAAGACATTTGTTTTAACAGGAAGTTTAGAAAATTATACTAGAGGAGAAGCCACTAATATAATTGAAAAATTTGGAGGAAAAACTTCTAGTACAGTATCTAAAAAAACAGACTATGTAATTGCAGGAGAAGAAGCAGGAAGTAAATTAACCAAAGCTCAAAAATTAGGAGTAACGATTCTAAGTGAAGAAGAATTTGAAAAAATGATCCATGGATAAAGTGTGCCTGTCCCAATTTATCCAAAAATGGCTAAATTGGGACAGGTTGGGTGAGAAGGATGTAGGACCTGATAAATAAGAAAGGGGAGGAAAAGATGGAAAATTATACTTTTGAAAAGATGTGGGAAGATTTAAGAAATGGTTATCAAATTTATTATACTTATGTAGGAAATCGATATTTATTATTTAAAACGGCAGAAAATTGTTATACGCAAAAATTACTTTCTGATCATAAAAAAAATCCTCAACCAAAGATGTTAATGTTAACATTGAAAAGAGTCAAAGAGATGTTTCCAGATATGGAGGATATTGAGTATAAGATAGGAACATCAGAATAGAAAAAGGAAGAGTTTTGTTTCATACAAAATTGATCCAATAAAAGTAGAAGGAGAAAAAATTATGAAAATTACAAAATTTCCACAATCATGTTTATTAATAGAAACAAAAGGAAAGAAGATATTAGTAGATCCAGGAAATTTAAAATATAAAGAAGAATATTTCGATATTTGGAATACTGTAGATATTATATTAATAACACACAAACATCCAGACCACTGTAATACAGAAATATTACAAAAATTAAATAATAATGTAATCATTTATTCAACTAAAGAAGTTCAAGATGCCAATGAAACTTTAAATATAAATATAGTTAAAGAAAATGATATTATTGAATTAGATAATATAAAAATAGAAGTAGTACATGCAATACATGGATATCAACCATTACTAAAAGGAAACAAAGAAGTACATGAAAATGTAGGCTATATTATTGATGATGGAGAAAATAGATTATATTTAACAAGTGATACGATTTGTTTTAAGAATGATTATAAAGCGGATATTCTATGTACTCCAGTAACTGGATATGGACTAACGATGTCAGCATTTGAAGCATCATTATATGCAAAAGAGATAGGAGCTACTTTAGTAATTCCAATTCATATGGATAATCCAGCATTTCCACCAAACTATGAGTTCATAAAAGAAATGTTTGAAAAATATGAAGTAGATTACGAGATATTAGAAAATGATGAAAGTATTGAAATAGAATAAAAGTAGTGTAGCATTATGTATGAACTACTTTGAGGTTTCAATTTGAAACCTCAAAAGTTAACGTAAAAATAATTAATGTAATAAAATAATTTATAATGAATATAATAAAAGAAACAATAATTTAATTATTGTTTAAAAAGTGGTAAGCCTCTACCATAAGTGAGGAACGAAAAAAGCGGTGAGCCTCTACCATAAAGTGGGGAACGAAAAAAGCGGTGAACTTCTACCATAAAGTGAAGAACGAAAAAAGTAGGGATACCAGAAATGGTATCCTAATTTATTAAGGAGCAATAAATGGAAAAATTAAATTTTTATATAGTTAAGGAAGAATATGTAAGATATATGAGCCAATTTGATAAAAGAATATCAAAATCCTATGATGAAAAAGCAAGAAGACCATTTATAGGAATTGTATTAAAAATAGATGAAATACTATATTTTGTACCATTCACATCTCCTAAACCAAAACACTTAAAGATGAAGAACACAATAGACTTTTTAAAAATAGACAATGGAAATTTAGGTGCAATTAACTTTAATAATATGATACCAATTCCAATGGAGCAAATGTATAAAAATTGATGTCGAAAATGAACAAGATCAAACATATAAAACATTATTATATAAGCAAATACATTGGTGCAATGAAAGGAAAATGCAAATATAATCTTAAACAGATCTAAAAATTTATATAATAGAGTTATAAACAAAAAACTACCACAAAGAATAATTGATAGATGTTGTGATTTCAAAATGTTAGAAGAAAAATTCCAACAATATAAATAAAGATTTTTGATAAATTTATAGAATAATTTTCTTGAAATAAAGAGAAGTGGATATAAAAAAATCTTAAAAAGTTACAGCCATAAGCAAATAAAAAATAGGGTTTGTATATTCCATTTTAGAAAAATATATAGTAGAATGTATTTATTAAGAAAGAAAAATAAAAAAGATATTGAAAAAGAAATACTCTTGCTATATAATGAGACAAAAGTTTGAAAGGATGTAATAGAAATGGCAACAATAATAGATGGAAAAGGATTAGCCAAGAAAATAAGAGAAGAATTAAAAAGAGAATGTGAAGGGTTAAAAGAGCATGGGATAAAACCTAAACTAGCAGTTATTATGGTAGGAAATAATCCAGCTTCAAAAGTTTATGTTAAAAGTAAAAATAAGGCATGTTTTGAAATAGGAATTGAATTTGAAGAATTTTTACTAGAAGAAGAAACTACACAAAAGGAATTAAATGATCTAATTAAAAAATTAAATGATAACAAAGAGGTAAATGGAATTTTATTACAAAGTCCAGTACCAAAACATTTAGACATCAATCAAGCATTTAAAACTATTTCTTATCAAAAAGATGTAGATGGTTTTACGCCAACCAGTGTCGGAAAATTAGTGATGGGAGGAGATACTTTTATTTCTTGTACACCCTATGGAGTAATCAAAATGTTGGAAGAATATAATATTGATTTGACTGGAAAAAATGTAGTGATTATAGGAAGAAGCAATATTGTTGGAAAACCATTATCCCAATGTTGCTTAGCTCAAAATGCAACAGTTACTATTTGTCATTCAAGAACAAAAGATTTGAAAGAACATACCAAAAGAGCAGACATTTTAATTGCAGCCATTGGAAAGGCAAATTTTGTGACAGCAGATATGATCAAAGAAGGAGCCGTAGTAATTGATGTTGGAATCAATCGAAATGAAGAAGGAAAAATAGTAGGAGATGTAGCATTTGAAGAAGCACAAAAAGTAGCAAGTTATATTACTCCAGTTCCAGGTGGAGTTGGACCGATGACAATTGCTATGTTAATGAACAATGTCATAAAAGCAGCCAAAGAACAAAATAATGAAAATTCAACTTTTTAGACAAAGAATGGACACATTCATAAAAGAAAATAATAGAGGGAGTTATTGATAAATGAATAACTCCCTTATTTTTTATAGTTTAATAACATTAGTTTTGAAAATTCAAAAAAGAAAGGAGAAAAATGAAAGATTTAGAAAAGAAAAAATATTGGATATGGTTATCTTTAATTCCTAATCTAGGAAATAAAAAAATATTGACATTATTAAAAATATACAAAAATCCAGAAACTATTTATTATTTAGAAGAAAAGGAACTATTAAAAATAAAAGGAATTGGAAGAAATACCGTCAAAAAATTATTAGATGCTAATATCAAAAAAAAGGTAGAAAAGCATATAGAATACATGAGAAGAAATAACATAGATCTTATTTCTATAAAAGACAAAAAATATCCTAAATTACTAAAAGAGATTTATGATCCTCCTATTAGTTTATATGCAAAAGGAAATAACAACATTTTAAATGAAAAGGCAATTGCCATTGTAGGATGTAGAGAAGCAAGCAATTATGGAAAAAATGCGACACAATATTTTGCTTTTCATTTAGCCCAAAAAGGGATTCATATTATAAGTGGATTAGCAAAAGGAATCGATAGTTATGCACATATAGGAGCCATTTGTAGGAAGGAAAAGGAGAATGAGAAAGAAGAAAGAGTTGGAAAGACCATTGCGGTTGTAGGCAATGGTTTGGACATGATATATCCAAAAGAAAATGAAGTTTTAGCGAAGAAAATAATAGAACAAGGAGGGGTGATTTTATCAGAATATCCTCTTGGCACCAAACCAAAAAAAATGAACTTTCCAGCAAGAAATAGAATTATTAGTGGAATGAGTAATGGTGTACTAGTGGTAGAAGCAAAAGAAAAAAGTGGAACTTTAATTACAGTAGATTTTGCATTAGAACAAGGAAGAGATGTTTTTGTAGTACCTGGAAATATTAATTCTATCAATTCAGTAGGAACCAATCAATTAATTCAACAAGGAGCAAAATTGGTAACAAATTATCATGAAATTTTTTGAAAATATGTTTACTCTTTTGATTTTTCCTAGACAATTTTGGAAAAAAGAGATATAATAGCAAAGAAAAAAAGAAGCAAAAAGGGGGCATGGGATGGATGGAAGAAGAAAGAATTGTAGCACCAAGCTTAGAAAATCAGGCAGAAGAAAGAATAGAAAATTCTTTAAGACCAAAAATATTAGAAGAATATATTGGGCAAACGAAAGTAAAAGAAAACATGAAAATATATATTGAAGCAGCCAAAAAAAGAGGAGAGCCATTAGACCATGTTTTATTATATGGACCACCAGGATTAGGAAAAACAACATTATCTAATATTATTTCAAACGAGATGCATTCTAATATAAAAATAACTTCTGGTCCAGCCATTGAAAAACCAGGAGATTTAGCTTCTTTGCTAACAAATTTATCAGAATATGATGTTTTATTTATTGATGAAATTCATCGATTAAGCAAAAGCGTAGAAGAAATATTATATCCTGCATTAGAAGACTATACATTAGATATCATAATTGGAAAAGGACCAAGTAGTCGATCCATACGACTAGACTTGCCAAAGTTTACGTTAATTGGTGCAACAACAAAAGCAGGAGATTTATCGACTCCATTAAGAGACCGTTTTGGAATTGTACATCGATTAGAATTATATTCAATTGAAGACCTAGCAACCATTGTAAAAAGATCTAGCAAAATTTTAGAAGTAGAAATTGAAGAAACTGCAGCCAATGAAATAGCAAGAAGATCAAGAGGAACACCTAGAATCGCCAACCGATTATTAAAAAGAATAAGAGATTATGCCATTGTACTAGGCGATGGAAATATTACCTTAAAAATAACAAAACATGCACTAAACCAATTGGAAATAGATGAACTAGGGCTAGACGAAATCGATCGAAAAATACTAGAAACTATGATTGTTCAATATGGAGGGAGACCTGTTGGAATTGAAGCATTAGCCGTAAGCATAGGAGAAGAGATAGATACCATAGAAGATGTCTATGAACCATATTTAATTCAAATTGGATTTATGGCAAGAACACTAAGAGGAAGACAAGCATTACTGCCAGCTTACAAGCACCTAGGATATGAATGTGAAGTTGGGGACGTTTCCAATTGCACATAAAAAAGTAAAATATGAGGGAGAATTATGAAACTTTTATTACATACTTGTTGTGCTCCTTGTAGTATTTATTGTATAGATACACTAAGAGAAGAAGGAATAGAACCAACCGTATATTGGTTTAATCCCAATATTCATCCATATATGGAATATAAAGCAAGGAGAGATTGTTTAAAAGAATATGTAAAAGAAATAGAAGTAAAAGCTATTTTTGAGGAAGATTATGGATTAAGAGAATTTTGTAAAAATACAATAAAAGATTTAGATAAAAGATGTGAAAATTATTGTTACCCAATACGATTAGAGCAAACTGCAAAATATGCAAAAGAGAATGGCTATGATAGTTTTTCAACTACTTTGTTAGTGAGTCCTTATCAAAATCATGAAGGATTAATCAAGGTAGGAGAAGAAATGGCAAAGAAATATGGAATTGCTTTTTTGTACCGCGATTTTAGAGTGGGTTTTAAAGAAGGACAAAACAAAGCTAGAGAGTTAGGGTTGTATCGACAAAAATATTGTGGTTGTATTTTTTCAGAATCGATTCCAAATGATGACCACAAAAATTTAAAGCCTATATTTCCAAATGGATACGAAATGCAAAAAGAACCAAGATTGCAAGTTAAAAAAATGGAAAATAAAGATGATTATATGGACATGTTTTTAGAAGCAGATCCTTCAGAAGATATGATACATAAGTATTTAGGCGATTCTGATGTATATGCATTAAAAAGAGAAGATGAGATAATTTGTATTGCAGTTATTTTGCCTACTTCTAGGAAGACTTTAGAATTAAAAAATATAGTTACGAAAGAAGAATATAGAGGAAGAGGGTATGCAAAAATTTTATTAAAATCACTATGTGGTAATTATAAACAAAAATATGATAAAATGCTGGTAGGAACAACAGAAAATAATATTCCATTTTATGTTAAACAAGGATTTGATAAATACGAAAAAACAATAAAGAACTTTTTTATAGATAATTATGATGAAGAAATAAAAGATGGAGAATTAGTTTGTACTGATATGATATATTATTCTAAAAATCTAAAAAAGAGATAGCTAAATTTAGTATAATTAAAAAATAATAGAGGGAATAAAATAGGGTAACAGATATTGATAAAAATACCTTGTATTGTTAAAGAAATGAATGATAATGAGGCAATTTTAGCAATGATAGATTGTAATATAGATAGAGAAAATTAGTATGCAGAACGAAGAATCAGATTATCAGATAGCATACCAAATCTTGATTTTAGAACGATAAAGAGAGGAAATAAGGAAGAAATACAGACAAAATTATTTGAAAGACAGATAAAAGAGAATGCAAAGAATATAAAAATAATTACAGTAAAAGGAGAAAGAGTAGGATTTTTTGATGGTAAGATTTTAGAAGATAATATTTTTAGAATGGATAACATATTTATACTAAAAAAATATCAAAATAAAGGAATTGAAAAAGCAATTTCAAGTGAGATTTTATAGGAAAAGGAAGAAGAAGGAAAAAGCAAATTGAGTAGGAATTGAGGGATGGTTAAGAGAAAATTTAGGTGAAAAATTTACAAGAAGTTATATCTCCTAATCTAGATTCTTAAAAACATGATTTGGAACCAATATTTAAATATGATAAAAGAAATTAATTAGAAAGGAAAACTAATATATGATAAAAGTATTATTAGTATGTCTTGGAAATATATGTAGATCTCCAATGGCAGAATACATACTAAAAGATATGGTAAAAAAACAAGGATTAGAAGAACAATTTTATATTGAGTCTGCTGCTACAAGTGAAGGAGAAATAGGAAATCCGATGCATACAGGAACCAAAAATAAATTACAACAAAAAAACATACCTTGTGGGGATCATAGAGCTAGAAAGATAACCAAACAGGATTATAAAAAATTTGATTATATCATTGGAATGGAAGAACAAAATGTGATTCATATCAAAAAAATAGTGGGAAAAGATGAAGAAAATAAAATTTACCAATTGATGGATTTTTCGAATCAACCAAGAAATATTGCAGACCCATGGTATACAAGAAATTTTGATAAAACCTATGAGGATATTGTAGAAGGTTTAGAGGGATTTATGGAATATTTGAAAAAGGAGAAAAAAATTGACAGATAAAAAACAAAATCAAATAAATGTATTCATTAAAGTTTTATTTCCAGTCATAGCAATTCTTTTTGCTATGCCATCTATCATTTATTGGATGCAAAATAAAACGGTGTTAAACTTTGGACCCTATTTTCAATTTTTGTATGAAATGCCAATCAGTAGAGCCACACAAACCATTTTGTATCTATTCTTATTAGCTGGACTAGTAGGATTCTATTGGCTCACCATAAAAAGAAGAAAAGAAATATTTCAAAATACCAAAAAGATATTTTTTTTCATAGCAATAATAGCCATCATATTTATTGCTGTTTTACCATTTACTTGTTCAGATGTATTTTATTATTTAGGAATTGGAAGATTAGATAGTAATTATCAACAAAATCCATATTATGTCACAATGAAAGAATTTGTAGAACAAGGAGAAAATAAGCAATACTTAGAAACCGATACAGTATTAGCGCAAGGATATCACAATGATTGGGCTAATACAACAGTAGTATATGGTCCTGTTTGGACTTTAATCTGTAAATTAGTAGCAGGAGTTTCATTAGGGAATATAGATATGGCTTTATTGCTTTTTAAAATAGTCAATGTATTCATACATCTAATAAATTGTTATTTGATTTATAAAATATCGCATAAAAAAATATTTCTTCTTATCTATGGGCTAAATCCTTTTGTTTTAATAGAAGGAATTGCATGTGTTCATAATGATATGTTTGTGGTATTATTTATCTTATTAGCCATGTATTTTTTAACCCAAAAGAAGAATTTAATAGGAACCATTACTTTCCTAGCTTTGGCAACAGGAATTAAATATTTTGCTGTTATTTTGTTACCATTTGTTATTTTATATCATTTTCGAGAAGAAAAGCCATGGAAAAGATTGGGAAGATGTATGCAATATGGAGTAGCATTCATCATCATTTTAATCCTTCCTTATTTATTTTATATAAAAGATTGGCAAGTATTAAGTGGAATATTGGTACAACAAGAAAAACTAGCAAAAAGTATTTATATTATTTTAACAGAATATTTTAGAGAACCATTTTTATCAGCTTCTACAATAAATCACTTATTATTAGGAATTTTCACGATTGTATACTTTTTTGCTTGTATCGTCTTGCTAAACAAAAAAGAAATTCGATTACGAGAAGAAATGAAAAAAGCAAATTATTTTATTATGGCGTTTCTATTCTTATTAATTACAAATTTTCAACCATGGTATATTTTATGGTTATTCCCATTATACATGTGGCAAAAAGCAGAAATGATAAAATGGATTCCACAAATAGCAATTATCAGTGCATTTGCCAATAGTATTTTTTTACTGAATGGAGAAGGATGGAAAAATGGAACACCATTTACTTTTGTTCTTTGGGTAGGAAGTTTAGGAATGTGGATCATAAATGACAAGATAAAAAAATTAAAAAGGAAGAAAAAAACATTAGGAAATTAGGAGGAAATATTTTGGATAAATTAGTATTAGTAGATGGAAATAGTATCATGAATCGAGCTTTTTATGGAATCATGGGAAGTAAAATGCTTACTACAAAAGAGGGAAAATATACCAACGCAGTATATGGTTTTTTAGCCATTCTATTTAAACTATTGGAAGATGTTAATCCAGAATATTTGGTAGTCGCTTTTGATTTAAAAGCACCAACTGCAAGACATAAATTATATGAAGGATACAAGGCGACAAGAAAAGGAATGCCACAAGAATTGGCAGAACAAATGCCAATGATAAAAGAGGTATTGAAAGCAATGCAGATTGCTATTGTAGAAATGGAAGGTTATGAAGCAGATGATGTACTTCGGAACCTTATCTCGTTATGGGGAAAAACAGGGATTAGAAGTCATTATTCTTTCTGGAGATCGTGATACTTTTCAATTAGCAACAGACCAAATTACCATTCGAATTCCACATACAAAAGGTGGAAAAACAGAAACAGATGAATATAATCGAGAAAAAATCAAAGAAACTTATGGACTAGAACCAAAACAATTAATAGAAGTAAAAGGACTACAAGGAGATACTTCAGATAACATACCAGGAGTGCCAGGAATAGGAGAAAAGACAGCATTATCTTTAATTCAAAAATTTGGATCAATCGAAAATTTATATGAAAAAGTGGAGAAAGGAGAAGCAGAATTAAAAGGAAAACAAAAGGAAAATATAGAAAATAATAAGGAATTAGCTTTTTTGTCAAAAACATTGGGAACGATTAATTTAGAAGTACCAATTCAAGAAACATTAGAAGATTTTAAAGTAGAAGAATGGGATAAACCAAGAGTTTTAGAATTATTTAAAGAATTAAACTTTAATCGTTATATTGAGCGATTTTCTTTACGTGGAGAAGAAAGAAAAAAAGAGAAAATAGAAGATTTGTTTCATTGTGTCAACAAAAAAAAGGAAGAAGTGATCCAACAAATAGAAGAACAAAAACAAATGATTTTTTATCTTCAAACCATAAAGGATGAGAACCCAGAAAAAATTGTGAAAGAAAAAATAATAGGATTTACAATATTTAATGAAGAAACAAAAGAAGCCATTTATCTTCACATAAAAGAGAAAGAAATTCAAGATTTAAAGGAGATTTTGGAACAAGAATCCATTCGAAAAATAAGTATAAACTTAACCAAAACATATATTTTATTAAAACAAGAAGGGATAGATTTAAAAGGGATTGATTTTGATATTGCGATTAGTAGTTATATTTTGAATCCTACCAATAATAAATTAGAAATAGAAAACTTAATGGAACGATATCTTGAAATAGAAGTACAAGAAGAGGAAAAAGAAGAGCAAAAACAACAACAAATGAATTTGTTTGATACCTTACAAGAAGACTCAGAAAATGATGCCAAGCTACAAGAGAAGTATGCCTTATATGCTTATGCGATTAGTAAAATAAGAGAAATTACACTAAAGCAGTTAGAAGAAATCAATGCTTTAGAATTATTTTATGAGATTGATATGCCAACCATAGAAGTATTATCTAATATGCAGTGGAATGGAATGTATATTGATGAAGAAGAGTTAAATCAATTTGGAAAAGAATTAACTGAGAAATTAGATCATTTGACTCAAATTATTTACGAGATGGCAGGAGAGGAATTTAATATTAATTCTACCAAACAATTGGGAGAAATCCTATTTGAGAAAATGAAATTACCTGTCATAAAAAAGACAAAAAGTGGATATTCAACAGATGTAGATGTACTAGAAAAACTAAAAAGAGAAGATCCAATTATTGAACAAATTTTAGAGTATCGACAATTAATGAAATTAAATTCTACTTATGTAGAAGGGTTAAAACAATATATTAATCCAAAAACCAAGAGAATTCATTCATTTTTTCATCAAACGATAACAGCAACTGGAAGAATTAGTTCAACGGAACCAAATCTTCAAAACATACCAACAAGATTTGAATTAGGAAAGAGAGTAAGAAGAGTATTTCGCCCAGAAGAAGGAAAGACATATATTGATGGAGACTATTCTCAAATTGAGTTAAGAGTATTAGCACATATCTCTGAAGATGAACATATGATAAAAGCTTTTGGAGAAGGACAAGATATTCATAAACAAGCAGCTTCTAAAGTGTTTAAAACACCAATCGATGAAGTAACGAAAGAACAAAGAAGTGATGCAAAGGCTGTTAATTTTGGAATTGTTTATGGGATTAGTGACTTTGGATTAGGAGAACAACTAGGAATTGGGAGAAAAAAAGCGAAACAATATATTACAGAATATTTAGAACAATATGCAGGAATCCAAAAATTTATGGAAGAAATTACACAGAGTGCAATAGAAAAAGGATATGTAGAAACTTTATTCCATAGAAGAAGATATATTCCAGAATTAAAATCTAGTAACTATATGGTAAGACAATTTGGATCTAGGGTAGCCATGAATACGCCTATTCAAGGAACGGCAGCAGATATTATGAAAATAGCCATGATAAAAGTGTTACAAGAAATTAAAAAGCAAAAATTACAATCAAAAATTGTATTACAAGTGCATGATGAAATGATGATAGAAGCACCAGAAGAAGAAAAAGAATTAATAAAAGAAATTATGAAACAAAGTATGGAAACAGCAATTCAATTAAAAGTACCGCTGTTATCCGATATTGCAGAAGCTAAAAATTGGTATGATTGTAAGTAAGAAGGAAACATTTTGCACCAGACAAAAGGAGGAAAGAGGTTGAAAAACAAAAAGTTAATTGCCATAATCATATTAATTGTATTAATAGTAATCGCTTTTTTATTAAAAAATCAGATATTAAAAATAATGTATCCCAAAACATATAAAGAAGTGGTAGAAATCTATCAAGATAAATACCAGATTGAGGGGAATCTTATTTTTGCCGTGATAAAAGCAGAAAGTAATTTTGAAGCAAAAGCAGTTTCGAATCGAAATGCAATTGGATTAATGCAATTAATGGCAGAAACAGCAGAAGAAGTAGCCAGAAAAAATAAGATAGAAATAGATCAAGAGAAGATAGAGGAAGAACTTTTTGATGTTTATAAAAATATTGAAATAGGAACTTGCTATTTAACAAGTTTAATACAAAAATATGGGAACAAAGAAGTAGCATTAGCTGCTTATAATGCAGGGATTGGAAATGTAGATAAGTGGATTGAAAAAGGAATTATAAAAAAAGATGGTTCTGATATTGAAAAAATACCTTATAAAGAAACCAATCAATATGTAAGAAAAATATTGAGAGATTATAAAATTTATCAGGATTTATATAAAAACTAGACAAATGACAAAAAATGGAATAAAATAGTATGGATTAGAGAAAAAAGGAGAAAACAAAATGATAATAGAACAATTAATATTTATCGTTATTTCATTTGCTATATTTGTATATATGTTTTTTCGAATGATTCGCCATAATGATACAACTTATGTTGTTGTTTTAGTATTAGAATTTATAGGAATTGCAATTAATTTTGCAGAAGTGCTATTTAAAGTGAAATTGAACATAGTATTTATTCTTTTTAAATATTTATTGGCAGTTATGCTTCCAATTGGTATTTTAGTACTAGAAAAGAGAAATCTTACCTTATTTGAAATGGTTCATATACAAAAAGCGAAATTATATTTATTACTAAAAGACAACAAAAAAGCAAAGCAAGCATTAATTGACTTACTAGAAAAAAATTCGAGATCTTATAAGGCACATAGAATGTTGGCAGAAATTTATGAATTAGAAGGCGGTATGAGAAAGGCTATTGATGAATATGTACAAGCCATTGATTTAAATAAAAAAGATTATGATTCTTATTATAAAGTAGCAGAATTATTAACAAATTTAGATAAAAAAGACGAAGCAACAGAAATGCTATTTAATTTATTAAATAAAAAGCCAGAAATGTATCAAGCAGCTGAATTATTGGGAGATATTTTAATGGAAAAAGAAAGATATAAAGAAGCAGCTAATGTATATCAAAATGCATTAAGATATCATCCAGTTAGTTATGAATTAAATTACAATTTGGGAATGGTTTATACGATGTTAAATGATTTTCCAAATGCAAAGACTTGTTATGAAAAAGCAGCAGAAATTAATTCTTTATTACATAATGCGAAATACTCTTTGGCTGAAATTGCTTTAATTTACAAAGATTTGGAAGAAGCTGAGAGAAGATTTTTAGAAGCAATTGAAGAAGAGGAATTATCAGCAGATGGGTATTATGAATTAGCAAAAATTTATTTACTAAAAGGAGATAAAGATACTGCTATAAAATATATTAATACCGCGATTGATGATAATGCTAAGAAAATTGTAGAAAAAGTAAAAAAAGATCCTATTTTTATTCCAATTATGGCTAAAATTTCTATTCCATTTAATTTAGAAGCATTAGAAAAAGAAAAAACAAAGACCATGCAATTAAAGGAAAAAAAGGCAAAAGAGCATTTAGAAAAAATGAGTGAAATAACAAGACATTTAGGATATCATGATATCCAAATGTTAAGAAAAGAAACTTCAGGGAGAAAAAGATTAGAAATGGAAAAGCAAGAAATGGAGCAAGATTGGCAAAAAGAAAGACAAGACTAAGATGGAAGGAATAAAAAGAAACCAATCGGAATTCATAAAATTTATTCCCCCCAATATACTAAAATAGAAAAGGGGGATTTTATGAATAAAAATTTTGCCATGATTGGTGGAGATTTACGTATGATAAAATTAGCAAAAATATTAGCTGAAGAAGGCAATAAAGTAAATGTGTATGGACTAGAAAAAGCCGAAGAATTACAAAATAGAAAGAACATTATTTTTGGTAAAGAGTGGAAAGAAACGATCCAAAATGCAGATATTGTATTAGGACCAATTCCATTTTCAAAAGATGGAAAAAAGATCAATAGTCCATATAGTGAAAAAGTAATTTCAATACAAGAATTTCTTGATCATACAAAAAATAAAATACGAATGGTAGGAAATTTTAAATTTCCTAATGAAGAGCTAACAAAAGAACAAGGAGAAATTATTGATGTAATGAAGCGAGAAGAATTGGTTGTTTTAAATGCTATTTCGACAGCAGAGGGGACCATTGAATTAGCAATGCACCACACAGATCGAACCATACAAGGGAGTAAAATATTGATCATAGGATTTGGAAGAATTGGAAAAGTATTGGCAAAAAAATTAACTGCATTGTCAGCCTATGTTACTTGTACTGCTAGAAAAGAGGAAGACTTAGCATGGATTAGAACTTATGGATACCAAGGAATCAATAGTAATAGGTTAGAGAAAAACTTATCCCAATATGATATAATAATCAATACGGTTCCACATATAATTTTAACAAAAGAAAGACTACAAAATGTAAAACAAGAATGTTTGTTAATTGATTTAGCATCTGCACCAGGAGGAATGGATCAAAAGGCAGTAGAAGAGGGGGAATTTAAATATATCTGGGCTTTGGCTTTACCAGGAAAAGTAGCACCAGTTACTTCAGCGGAGTTTATAAAAGATACCATAGATCATGTAATTAAAGAATTAAAAGATGAGGGGAAAATAAAATGTTAGTAGAAATTATGAAAGCTATTCTATTTGGAGTGGTAGAAGGAATAACAGAATGGCTACCAATTAGTAGTACAGGGCACTTAATTTTAGTAGAACAATTTGTAAAACTGAAAGAAGTTTCACCAGAGTTTTGGGGAATGTTTCAAGTAGTGATACAATTAGGGGCTATTTTAGCGGTTGTATTATTATATTGGAATAAAATATGGCCAATTACAAAAGATACTAAGAAAGGAATCAAAAAAACAGGAATTTTATCTTATTTTAATAAAGAGATTATGATTTTATGGGTGAAAATTTTAGTGGCATGTATACCAGCAGCAGTAGTAGGTGTTTTTTTGGATGAAGTATTTGAAGAATTATTTTATAATCCATTTTGTATTGCATTTGCTTTGATTATTTTTGGAATTGCTTTTATCGTAATAGAAAATTTCAATGCGAAAAGAAAAAAGAAAAAATTAAAAGAAACAACGAATCAAATTACTTATCAGGATGCGATTATTATTGGAATATTTCAATTAATTGCAGCTATCTTTCCAGGAACTTCTCGTTCAGGAGCAACCATTATAGGAGCATTGCTAATTGGATTATCAAGACCCAATGCAGCAGAATTTACTTTCTATTTAGCGATTCCGACAATGGCAGGGGCAAGTCTGTTGAAGTTAGTAAAATTTGGTTTTGCCTTTACAGGAATGGAATTAGTTATTTTATTAGTAGGAATGATCGTATCATTTTTGGTATCTGTACTGGTGATCAAATTTTTAATGAATTATATTAAAAAACATGATTTTAAACCATTTGGTTATTATCGAATTGTGTTAGGAATCATTGTCTTAGCTTATTTTTGTTTGGTAAGGTAGAAAGCTGAATTTTGGTTTTTATCCAGTATTTTAAGTAAATATAGGTACAGTGTGTTTTCAAGAAACAGACTGTATTTTTTTGTAATACAATTATGAAAATTTGTTGATAGCAACTAGAAATATTGATACAATCTAAAATGTAAAAGAAGTGGTTTAAGAAGAAAATCACAGAAGGAATTGGAAGAAATGTGAATACTAAAATTAAAATAGGGAAGGATAACGAAAAAGAAAACAAAAGAAATGAAGAAGAGTTTATGGGACAAAGAAAAAATTTGAATAAGGGAATTACTTTAATTGCTTTAGTGATTACCATAATTGTACTATTGATCTTAGCAGGAGTGAGTATTGCCACTTTAACAGGAGAAGATGGAATATTAGCAAAATTTCATTGGTATTCTTCCAATTATCCACTTTGTTATCGTGGATGTGGATATGCTTCTCGTACCAATACACTTTATGGTTTCCGCCCCATACTTTATATAAAATAAATAATTGATTATAGACACAATTTGTATAAAAGTAGTGAAATGACAAATAGAGAAAAAATAGAATAGGGATACCAAAACAAAGTATCCCTATTCTATTTTTCTAGCACTTCTATTATTCGAAGTTTCGCACAACTTTTCATATTCTTTACATTTGATTTTGTAATCCATTTGCATACATAAATAGCGATAATAACTACAACCTTGCTCATATTGCATCATCATTTCATTCATATCCATACCAGGAGGAGGCATACTATAATCCATATAAGGGGGAATAAAATTACTATTAAAATCACGTTCCATAAACAATCAACTCCTAAAACAATAATAAATCAAAATTAAAAAAAGGGATAAAAGTCATCAATAAATAAGTATAGATGGCAGCTAGTAAACCATGTAGTAATTTTCCATAAAGATAAGGTTTGATAGATAAATCGGTTTTAGAAGTAATACTCCAGACTTGTAACAGTACAGAAATACCACCAAAACCAAGTAAAAAAGCTGTAAAAATAAGGTTCAAAGAAATTTTTTTACAAGCAATGGAAGAAATGGCTTGGATTCCATTAGTAAGTTCTAAGATGCCAGTTAAAATACCTTGTATAAAAGTAGGATCTATTTGTAAAAATTCAAAAATAGGACTTAATAAAAGGGATACACCATCTAGGAAACCACTTGCTTTTAAAATGGATAGGATACTAGAAAAAATAACAACAAATCCACCAATTAGGAGAATCGTAGAGATACTACTGGTAATGCTTTCTGCTAGAATTTCTCCTAAATTGGAAAAAGAAACAGTCTTTTTAGTTGGCTGAAAAGAAGCATTAGAAGTTGTTTTTAAAAAAGTGTTTTTGTCCTTTTTCCAGTAACGAAAAATAAAACCAACACTAAGACAAGCGAGTAAATGCGTGATAAATAATAAAATGCCGATGGTCGTATTTCGAAACATCAGAATACCAACTGTTCCAATAATGAAAAGTGGCCCAGAATTGTTTGTAAAACTAAGCAAACGTTCACATTCCTCTTTACTACAAATGTTATTTTGTCGGAAATTACTAGCAATTTTTGCACCAACTGGATAACCACTAATCAATCCCATAATAAAAGCAAAAGAACCTTCTCCACGAATATTGAATATAGGTTTCATATAACGATTCAGACAGTTGCCAAAAAAAGAAACAAGATTGGTGTGCATTAATAATTCGGTAGCAACAAAAAAAGGGAAGAGGGAGGGAACAACAGAATTTGTCCAAAGAAGCAAGCCAGATTTTACAGCAGGAAGATTACTTTTTGAAAAAATTAAAAGGCAAAAAGTAAAACCTAAAAATAACATAGGCAAAAAATTTCTTTTTAATTTTATAACATAGATATTAGGTTTTGCTATCATGATAACCCTCTTTCTTAAAAATTAATGTATATAGATAATATATTTTGAAAAAAGAAAAATATGATAAACTGAGACAGGGAATGGACAAAAAATAGAAAAAAATGTTATAATAATACCATGTTTTGGTCAAGAGCCAAAATAAAATTTCTAATCGAAAGACGAAGGAGGAAGACAGGAAATAAGAAGTAGAGATTTTTTAAAAGGTAACTCGTAAACAATTGTTAAGGAGGAAAAATGAGAGAGATTGACAAAGCTTTTGTGGCAGATGCTATAATAACAGTAAAAGAGGAAGTCTTTCAAGAAAATTATGTGACAGTGGAAGAGTGTAATCAGATCGCAGAAAAAATGCAGAGGAGACTGGAAGACGCAGGAATCTCGGCAATTATTTCTAAGGAAGTGAATGAAACCTTATTGGAAGTGAATCAGTTCATAATTTATCAAAGAAAATTGCTTAAAAGTTTTGACCTAAGCAAAGAACTTGATGAGGAATTAAGCAAAGTGATTTATGATAAGTCATTTATCATAAAATGCTTGCAAGAACAACAGAAAATAAGGGTAACAACCATAGAAGAGATAATTAGCAGACTGTCATAAAGCGTAGCCATCTTCTGTAAAAAGCCCTGTGTTTCACAGGGCTTTTTAGTTTTTCATTGGATTCCTAAATAAATCTTGATTTTTTCTGTCATTTATAGTAGAATAAAAAACATAAAAAAAGAAAATGAATACAATAAAATAGAAAACAAAAATAGAGGAAGTGAAAGGCTTGGATATTGAAAAACAGATCAAAAATTTAGGAATTTCAAAGAACAAAATATTTTATCAAGAGCCAATGAAAAAACACACTACCTTTCAAATTGGAGGACCAGCAGAATATCTTATTTTAGTAGAAGAAATAGAAGAATTAAAAAGAATTTTACAGGTAGCCAAACAAAAAGAAATACCAGTAACCATTATGGGGAATGGCAGTAATGTTTTAGTGCTAGACAAGGGGATCAAAGGAATTACTTTGATGATAAAAATAGAAAAAATAGAATTTCAAGAAAAGAATGAACAAACAGAGATGATAGTAGGTGCTGGTGAAAAATTAGGGAAATTAGCACAACTAGCAAAAAAACAACAATTGACTGGATTAGAAGAATTATCTGGTATACCAGGGACCATAGGGGGAGCTGTAAAAATGAATGCAGGAGCCCATGGCAAAGAAATAAAAGATTTAGTAAAAGCAGTAAAATGTTTGGATTATGAAGGAAAAGAAAAAATATTTTCAAAAGAAGAATTACAATTTGATTATAGAACTAGTATTTTTAAAAAACAAAAATATATCATTACACAAGTTGTTTTAGAATTAAAAAAAGGGAAAAAAGAAGAAATAAAAGCAAAAATGGAGGAATATGCAACCTATCGAAAGGAAAAACAGCCAATTGAATTTCCAAGTGCAGGAAGTACTTTTAAAAGGGGAAATGGTTTTATCACTGCGAAATTAATTGAAGAAGCTGGATTGAAAGGTTGTAGAATAGGAGATGCAGAAGTATCCACAAAACATAGTGGATTTATCATTAATAGAGGAACGGCGACAGCCCAAGATGTTTTAGAATTGATAAAAAAAGTTCAAGATACGATATATGAAAAATTTCAAAAACAGATTGAATTGGAAATAGAGATCATAGGGGAGAAGGAAATCAAAAGGAAGGAATGAAAAACAAATGAAAGGCTTTATGCAATGGTTTAAATCAAGTAATAAAATGAAAAGATGGATGTTCTTAATTGTAGTAGGAATTTTACTTGCTTGTTATGGGTTTGCAAAAATATTGGTAATGAAAGAAATTTCTTCATTTATTGAAGTAGGGAAAGTAGTAATTTCTTTTGTTTTAGGATTTATTTCAATCGTTATAGGTTTAATATTTTTAAATAAAAGAACTTTGGAAGTTTTAATTGAATCCACAGATGAAAGAATGGAAAATAAAAAAAATGTAAATGTAAAATCTCTGATATTTAATAAAACCGTTTATGACAAAGGTCCTAATATAGTCGTAATTGGGGGAGGAACAGGATTAAATACAGTACTTTCTGGTTTGAAAAATTATACAAGTAACTTAACTGCGATTGTTACTATTTCTGATTATGGAGAGGGAATAACGAATTCAAGAAGAACCTTAGAAATGTTACCACTAGAAGATGTAAAAGATAGTATTGTTTCATTAGCTTCCAAAAAAGAAGAAATTGATAAATTGTTCCATTATGAATTTACAAGTGGAAAATTAGCAGGACTAAATTTTTCTGACATTTATTTTTCTGCAATGAAAGAAATTAATGGAGATGTGGGAGAAGCTATTATAAAAAGTAATGAAGTATTGGGAATGGTTGGAAAAGTAATACCAGTTACTTTAGATGAAATGAAAATTGTAGCAGAATTAGCAAATGGATATATGGTAGAACAAAAATCAAAAATTCAAGAAGTAATTGCAGAGAAATTAACCAAAATTAGTCGTATTGTATTAAACCCATCTAACTGTAAAGCAGCAGTAGGTGTTGTACAAGCAATCAAAAATGCAGATTGTATTATTATTGGTCCAGGTAGTTTATATACGAATGTAATTCCTAACTTATTAGTGAATGGAGTAACCAAAGCGATCAAAGAAAGCCCAGCAATTAAAGTATATATTAGTAATATTATGACAGAACCAGGACAAACAGATGAATATAGTGTATCAGATCATTTAAATGCAATTATAGAGCATTGTGGAAATGGAATAATTGATTATTGTATTTATGATACAGGAGAAGTCATACCAGAATTTATTAAAAAATATAATCGAGAAGGACAAGAACTAGTAGAACAAGATATTGATCGAATCAAAGGGATTAAATTCCTACAAAGAAATTTATCTATGGTGGCAAATGATTATATTAGACATGATCCTAATTTAGTAGCAGCTTCTATCATTGAATTAATTTGTGATGATTTAAAATACCAAGATAAACAGAATGATCCACAATTTTTAATGCTAAATAACAAATTGCGAGAAGAAAAAAGAATTGGCAAAATAAAAAAATCAATGAAGAGGAAAGAAAGAAAGAAGAAAACACAGAAACAGGTAAAAACTTTAAAAAGTAAAAGCAAATTTAGCAACAAATATAGTGATAGAATTGCATCGATTCGAGAAGCAGATGAAAAAATGAAAGCCCAAGAAGAAAAGAAAGTTTCCATAAAAGAGAAAAAGCCAATTAAGAAGAAAGAAAAAGAAGAGAATGAGAAGAAAGAAAGAAAAGAGGAATCAATTATTAGCCATTCTGCGCCAGAAATGGAAAAACCAAAATTGACAACTCAAACGGATTTGGAAAGAGCGAGAGAAAGTTTAGAAAAAGTTTTGGCTAGTGCAAGAGCGGACTTGGAGAAAACAAAAGCAAGCAAAGAAGAATTGATGGAACCAATCAAGAAAACGACAGAAGAAAGAAAAACTACAAAAACAGAAACTACAAGCAAAGAAGAGAAAGCGAAAACAGCTACCAAACCAAAAAGTGCAAGAGGAATGAGAAAAAAGAAAATAACAACTGAAAAAGAAAATGTGTAAACGCCTAGTAAGAAGGGAAGAAGAATAAGAATGAAAATTACGAAGGAAGAATTGAACTTGGAAGAAGGGCTAAAAAAAGAGTGGATTGTTACAAATGGAATAGGAGGTTTTAGTTCGTCTACTGTAATTCGGAGCCAATACTAGAAAATATCATGGGCTATTAATTGCTCCTTTAACACCTCCTGCTAGAAGATTTTTAATTTTATCAAAATTGGATGAAAGCATTGAAATAAGAAATAAGAAATATGATTTTTATACCAATCTATGCGAATCTTACATTTCTCATGGATATGAATATCAAGAGGAATTCAGAAGAGACTATGTACCAATTTTTAAATATAAAATAGGAAAAGTAGAAATTACAAAAATGGTTTGTATGGAATATGGACACAATACAGTAGGGGTATATTATAAGGTGAAAAACGAAGGAACAAAGGCAAAATTAACTTTAGCACCTATTATAAATTTCCGAGATTTTCATCAAATGAGTACAGATCATCATTTTGAAGTACAACAAACTGTGAATAAAACAAAAGTAAAATTAGTAGTCGATGGGAATTCACAAACACCAGTTTATATGAATTTATCAGAAGGAGAATATATCGAACATCAAGAAGATCATTTTCAACATATGTTTTATATAGAAGAAGAAAAAAGAGGCTTTTATCCAGAAGAAAATCATGTAGTACCAGGAGTTTATGAAATAGAAATACCAGCGAAAACAGAAAAAGAAATTTCTTTTGTATGTTCTTTAGAAGAAAATATCGAACAAAAAAATGTAAGAAGATTTATTAACAATGAAATCATTCGATTAGGAGAAATGTTTAATGAATCCTTATTAATTGACAATCGAAAACAGAAGAAAACGAAAAAAGAAATGGAAGAAGACGATTTGATTAGAACCTATTTAATGTCTGCTGATAGTTTTCTGGTATACCGTCCCTCTTTTCAGTTACATACTATGATTGCAGGTTATCCATGGTTTTTGGATTGGGGAAGAGATACCTTAATTGCTTTTGAAGGAATTGTATTAATTCCAAA
This sequence comes from uncultured Clostridia bacterium, assembly GCA_949118805.1. Lineage (GTDB taxonomy): Bacteria > Bacillota > Clostridia > TANB77 > CAG-508 > CAG-269. The sequence continues at coordinate 25,142 of CASAUJ010000005.1, forward strand.
AAGGTTTGAAATAGCAAAAGAAATTTTATTAACTATGATACAAGATATTAAATTTGGATTGGTTCCAAATGGATATTCTGGGTATGATAATCGACCTTTATATAATAGTGTAGATGCGTCTTTGTTATTATTTGAACAAGTTTATAAATATCTTCAATATACAGGAGATTATGAGTTTGTAAAAGAAAGATTATATCCAGTTATGCAAGAGATACTAGAAAATTATTGTCAAGGAATAGATATTGATGATAATAATATTTATTTAGATTCTGATGGTTTACTTGTTTCCGGAACAGAAAAAACACAAAATACTTGGATGGATGCAAAATATGGGGAGGAAGTCATTACTCCGCGAAATGGAAAAGCAGTGGAAGTAAATAGTTTATGGTATAATGCCAATCAAATTATGGTAGAACTTTCTAAGAAGTTTAAACATCCTATTTTAAGTAAAAAGTATAAAGAGGTAGCAGAAAATTGTCAAAGAAGTTTTCAAGAGAAATTTTATAATCCTAAGAAGAAATGTTTGTATGATGTATTAGGAGATGAAAAAATAAGACCAAATCAATTGTTTAGTATGAGTTTAACCTATCCTATTTTAGAGCCAAATGCAGAAATGGCAAATCAAATGTTAGAAACCGTTGAAAAGAAATTACTAAATAATTATGGCTTGAAAACGTTAGCAAAAGGGGAAGAAAACTATGTGGAAGTTTATGAAGGAAGTCCAGAAAAAAGGGATAAGAGTTATCATCAAGGAATTACTTGGACATGGTTATTAGGCTTGTATTATAATAGTTTAAAAAATAGTTTAAAGGTTGCTAAAAAGGCAGAAGAAAAGAAGAAATGGGAAGAAAAAATAGAAGATTTTGTAGAGAAGACAACCAAAACTTTTCAAAAAGAACTTTTTGCAATAGGATGCATTGGAGGAATTGCTGAAATGTATGATTCGGCTAAACCACAGTTGCCAAAAGGAACCATAAATCAAGCATGGAGTGTAGCAGAAGTATTTCGTATTATTTTAAGAAAATAAAGGAAAAAGATAATTAGTTTTGTAAAAATTAATTATCTTTTTTGTTACAAGTATGGTAACAATTGATAAAACGAGTTGCGTATTAACATAAAATATGATATAATCATACCATCAAATGTAGAAGGAGGGCTCAAACTATGACGAGTCGGAAAAAAAGAAGTTTTGTGTTACTTATGGTGGTGCTGTTTGTTTTCTTAACAGCATGTGGTTCTGAAAAAGAACCTGAAACAATCGTTCAGACAACGGAAGAAGCAGAAGGAGGGATAGAAGAAACAGCAGAAGACGATTTTGGAACATTTGAAATTCAGAGTGTAGAAGGATGGAAGATGGAAGAAGAGTTTCCTTATGCGATCCAACTTTATGACACTGCTTCTGAAGCACTGGAGCATGCTAGTGACAATAAGTTGATAGCAGTACCAGGGGAAAGCGGAAGAGTGAATTTTTCTTATTATCAGATAAATGAGGATGGTATCAGTGTATGGGAGATTACAAGGGGAATAATTGTCGAGATCAATAAGGAGGTATTAACAGGTAGGGCTTATATTAACGATTTTGGAGATATTCAGACATTCTCAATTGATATGGAAAAAGAAATGGATATGACATATGAGGTGATGTATCCAATATCTTTTAGATTATCTGTAGGGGAGTATTCTTGGAAATATATATCCTTCCAGATTGAGTAAGTAATGGCGAGGTGCCCTTTTTAAGGGCACCTTTTGCTATGCTAAGAATAGAATTATTAAGAAATGTAAAAATTTTCTTAGCCAGATGAAAGGAAGTAAAAAAGATAGGAAAAAGGCTCTTCAAAAGAAGAGTTTTTTTGTGTGAGAGGGAACAGAAAAAAAAGGGAAAAGCTTGAAAAAGCGGAGAACTAATGATAAGATATTTTGGAGAAAGATTTTAAATAATGGAGAAAAACAATGTTATCAATTGAAAACTTAGAAAAAGAATTAAAAATGGAGAAATTAGAAAGTTTATATCTTCTTTATGGGGAAGAGTTATTTTTGCTAGAATCTGTACTAAAAAAAATAAAAAATCTATTTGGAGAAGCCATAAAAGGGATTAACTATATTACCATTGATGAAACAAATTGTGGAGAACTAATTGCAGACATAGAAACACCAAGTTTTGGTTATGAGAGAAAACTAATTATTGCTAAAAATACAGGACTTTTTAAAAAGGAAGGAAAAAGAAAAAGTGTAGAAATAACGACTCTAAGAGAGAGACTAAATCAGTATATACAAGAAAATATAGAAACAATAAAAAATAGTGTAGTGTTAGTTTTTATAGAAGAGGAAGCAGAACCGAAACAAGAATTGTATACAACCATTGAAAAAATGGGGATTGTATGCAAATTTGATTATCAAAAACCAATCCAAATTGAAAAAAGAATGAAAGCAATCTGTCATGCTTATCAAGTTCAGATAGAAGATAGTATGTTACGATATCTTATTGAAGGTTGTGGCACTAACATGCAAGAATTGATCAATGAAATTCGAAAATTAATTGAATATGTAGGAGAAGGTGGAAAAATACAAAAAGAAGAAATTGATTTATTAACCATTAAAAAATTAGAAAGTGTGATTTTTGATTTGACAGATTCTCTAGGAAAAAAAGAGATTGCTAAAGCATTGCAAGTTTTAAAAAATTTGATTTATCAAAAAGAGCCATTACAGAAAATTTTAATTACGTTGTACAATCATTTTAAAAAGCTATATTTAGTAAAACTTTCTTTGCGTTATCAAAAAGATATTATAAGTAGTTTAAATTTAAAGCCAAATCAGACTTTTTTAGTCAATAAATATAAAACACAAGCGAATTATTTTACGGAAAGAGAATTAAAAGAGATTTTACAAGATTTAAGAGAGTTAGATCATCAATATAAAATAGGATGGATTGACTTATTAGTGGGATTAGAAACCATTCTTTGCAAATATTGTAGTTAAAAATGTATAATAAATCATCTTAAGGACAAAAATAGTAAAAAGAAATTTTAAATTAAGGTGATGTTATGTTGAAAAATAAAAAAAGAATGCTAATAGGATGTTTTATTTTAGGATTGGTATCAGTTATTGCTGTCATTAGTTTTTCTAAGATAACGAAAAATAATGCAGTAGAAGTATTGTCAAAATATGGTTCAAGAGGAAGTGAAGTGACGCAAATACAGACAAAACTAAAAAGATGGGGATATTACAAAGGAAATGTAGATGGGATTTATGGAACACAGACTTTAAATGCTGTTAAGTATTTTCAAAGAAAAAATGGATTAAAAGTGGATGGGATAGCTGGTCCTGCCACCTTAAAAGCGATGGGGATTTTCAACTCAAGTTCTTCTAGTTCCTCAAGTACAAGTAATTCAAGCAATGTAAATTTGTTGGCAAGGTTGATCTATGGAGAAGCAAGAGGAGAACCTTATACAGGGCAGGTAGCAGTAGGTGCTGTGGTTATGAACCGAGTGAGAAGTAGTTCTTTTCCCAACAGTATATCAGGAGTAATTTATCAATCAGGAGCTTTTGATGCTGTAAGAGATGGACAAATAAACTTATCCCCAGATTCTAATGCAAAAAAAGCAGCTCAGGATGCGATCAATGGTTGGGATCCTAGTTATGGTGCCATTTATTACTTTAATCCATCCACAGCAACCAATAAGTGGATCTGGTCAAGACCAATGACAATTACGATTGGTAGACATCGATTTTGTAAATAAAAGAAGCGGAAAAACCAGTTGTATCCCTTGACAAACCACTATCAAATTGATAAGATATAATGGAATTTTATAAGTGGAGGAAAAGATGAAGTTATATCCTAAAGGATACTTTGAAAAAGTAGAGCAAATTACCATTGAATATTTACAGAAAAATAAAATAAAAGCTTTAATTTTAGATGTGGATAATACTTTAATTGATTATCGTAGAAATTTATCAGAAAGTATTATCCATTGGGCAAAAAATCTAAAAGGTCAAGGGATAAAATTATATATATTATCGAATACAAGTCATCAAGAAAAAGTAGAAGAAGTGGCTAAGAAATTAGGAATTGGGTATCAAAACTTTGCGAAAAAACCATTTAAAAAAGGATTTTTAAGGGTACAACAAATTTTAAAAGAAAAACCAGAAAATATAGGCGTTATACGGAGATCAAATATTTACAGATATTATAGGTGGGAATCGATGCCAAATGTTTACCATATTAGTAGAACCAATTGATGAAAAAGATTTTTGGTATACGGCATGGAAAAGACCAATTGAGAATAAAATAAAAAAGAACTATAAAAAACACAAAATGAAGGAGAAATAAAATGTATATCAATGACGTGCATATTGTCTATTATGTAGCAGTAGCCATTCTAGGACTAATGATAGGGCAATTGGTAGACTGGGCGAATAAAAGATTACCAGAGTATAAAAAGGTTTTTTCAAAAGATCTTATCAGAGAATATAAAATAGATTTTAAACCAAATTATAAATTAATGTTATTAACATCTGTTATCTATGTGACTCTAATTTATACCTTTGGAATCAAAGAAACGATAATTGCTAATTTAGATTTAATGAAATATTTATTATTAACACCCATGTTATTATCTGTATTTGTGATTGATTATCGATTACAGATTATACCTAATCGATTAAATTTAACAATATTTGAAATAGGATTCATTTTTGCATTTTTATATGGATTATCAAATGTAGCCATTACAATTAATATGTTATTAGGTATGTTGGCAGGAGGAGGAATTTTTTTATTAATCACTTTATTGGGAGGGCTTTTCTATGGAAAAGAAGCCATGGGATTTGGTGATGTTAAATTAATGGGAGCATTAGGACTTTATTTTGGACTATCGAATATTGTTATTATTACTTTAGTTTCTTTCTTGATTGGAGCCATACTTAGTATTATTTTACTTCTTATAAGGATAAAAAAATCAGATGAGTACATACCTTTTGGACCATTTATCGTGATAGCGACATTTATCAGTATGTATATACCATTTGAACAAATAAAAGCAGTGCTTATGCAAATTTTCACATTAGGTATGTATCATAGATAAATGGAGGAATAAAATGAACGAAAAATTACAATGGTTAAGAAATAAAATGGCAAGTTTAGATTTGCAAGGTTTTATTATTACGAATCCAATAAATATACGTTATTTAACAAAGATTGAAGCAGAAGGAATTTTATTGTTAACCAGAAAAGAAAATATCTATATTACAGATGCACGTTATATTGAACAAGTCCATACAACTTTGACATTATTTGATGAAATTATTGTATATGATGTTCGTGATGTTTCCAAAGATGATTATGAAAATTTTTTCTTATTCTGTGAAAATGTAGGGTTTGAAGAAGATAATATTTCTTATGCAAAATATAAAGAATATATTAGAAAATATAAAATTCATAATTTTGTGGAAACAGAAGGTATGATAGAAAAACAAAGAATGATAAAAGATCAAGAAGAAATTAGGAGTTTAGAAAAAGCTTGTGAAATAACCGATCATTGTTTTCACTATATTTTATCTTATATCAAACCTGGAATGACAGAAAGACAAATTGCAGATGAAATCGAAGAATATTATAAACAAAGAACAGATGGATTAGCATTTGAAACAATTGTAGCATCTCGGAGAAAATACATCCAAACCACATGCTGTACCAACAGACAGGAAAATACAGGAAAAAGATATTATTACCATCGATATGGGATGTAAAGTGAATGGCTATTGTTCAGATATGACAAGAACCTTTTTTGTAGGAGAAGTACCAGAAGAGGTAAAATCGATATATGATCTAGTTTTGAAAAATCAAAGGCAAACAGCAGAACAATATAAAGATCGGAGCCAATACGAGAATGCTTACAAAAATGGTAGAAAACGATTTTAAACTTTATGGCTATGATTTAACCCATAGTTTAGGGCATGGAGTAGGGATGGAGATCCATGAAGCACCCTATATCAATTATAGTTCTGATACACAATTGCGAGAAAATATGGTAGTTACCAATGAACCAGGAATTTATGTACCAGGAAAATTTGGAGTAAGAATTGAAGATACCATCCAAATTACAAAATTTGGTTGTATAAATTTAACAAAATCTGGGAAAGATTATATTATCATTTAAAATAAAGAGAGGAAACTAGATTTAGGATAATACTTGATTTTTCTGGGAATATGTAGTAAAATAGAAAAGATAAATAAAAAAGAGATAAAATAAATGAAATTTGAAAGGAGAAATCATTATGGCATCAGTATATTCAGCAGGAGATTTTAGAAATGGAACTACATTTGAAATGGAAGGGAATGTTTATAGAATTGTAGAATTCCAACATGTAAAACCAGGAAAGGGATCTGCTTTTGTTCGTACAAAATTAAAAAATGTTATAACAGGAGCAACTTTAGAAAAAACATTTAATCCATCTGACAAATTTCCAGCAGCAGAAATTGAAAAAAAGACAATGCAATATTTATACAATGATGGAGGGTTATATTATTTTATGGATAATGAAACTTATGATCAAACTCCATTAAATGAAGAACAATTGGGGGATTGTTTAAAATATTTAAAAGAAAATATGGAAGTAACCATTCTTTCTTTTAAAGGAAATACTTTTGCAGTAGAACCTCCAACATTTGTAGAACTAGAAGTTACATACACAGAACCAGGATTTAGTGGAAATACAACAACTACCTCAGGAAAACCAGCCAAACTAGAAACTGGTTTAGAAATCCAAGTTCCATTATTTGTTAACATTGGTGATGTTTTAAAAATTGATACTAGAACATGCGAATACATGGAAAGAATTTAAGAAAGGTGAATACAAAATGAGAAAATTAAAAAACGAATATAAAAGTTTTTTAGATGACGTAGAAAAAAATATAAAAAATGAAGAAGATTTAACTTATGTTAAAGAAAGGTTTGCTACTTTCTTAGACGTTGTACTAGAAGAAGTAGATGCAATTATAGATTACAAGCAAGAAGAAATGGAGCAATTAGAAAATACACAAAGTGAATTAAGCCAAAAAATTGGAAAAATGCAAGAAGTAATTGATCATATTGAAAAAGATATTTATGCAGAAGAAGGATTTGACTTTGAAATCGTTTGCCCATACTGCAACTATGAATTTGTGATAGATGTAGATGAAAACAAAACAGAAGTAGAATGTCCAGAATGTCAAAATGTAATTGAATTAGACTGGACAGGAGATGTTGACGGAGAAGACAATGACTTAGGAGAATGTATGGGAAACTGCCATGGCTGTCATGGTTGTGAAGAAGAAGAAAATGAAGATGATATGTAATGTGCAACGGGGACGTTTCCCTTTGCACATTTTTATATAGTAGACTTTTTTAGAAAATAAATAGAGGAAGGTTAAAAGAAATCAATTGGATTTTTATATTTTTCATCGATTCGAATTCCTAAGTGAAGATGAGGACCAGTAGTTGCACCATTCGTAGGTTTTCCTTCTATATCAAAGTAAGGATTTCCTTTTACACCATAAACATTTTTTGGACCTACTTGTCCAATTACTTGTCCTTGCTGAATTTTATCACCAACTTTTACAATCCAGTTAGGATCACAGTGACAATAGGTTATTTTATAATTATCAAAAGAAAGTGTTAGGGTATAACCACCAGCACCTAAAAAATCTCGAAAGGTTATTTCTCCATCATGTATAGCAATAAATTTACTACTTTGAGGAGCAGGGATGTCAATTCCATAATGAAAAGAAGAAGCTCCAACAGTAGGAGAGTTTCGATTACCAAATGGAGAACTTATTTTAGTATAACCAGGAATTGGCCACACAAAACCATGAGGGTTAAAATCTAAAATTTCAGAAAAATTAGAATCAGGATAAGATAAATTACCAGAATGAAAAATAGGAATAAAAAAGAGAATTATAAAAAAAGTCAAAAATATAATTGACCCATAAAAAAATTTAAAATATTGAAAAATGGAAATCACCTCGAAAAAAATTTTTTGAATAAAATAAAAATGGCAGGGGTAGAAGGATTCGAACCCTCACAGGCGGTTTTGGAGACCGATGTGCTACCATTAACACTATACCCCTAAATGAAACTACAATTATTATCTTAGCATAAAAAATGAATTTTAGCAATATTTTTTGAAAATTTCTTGACTTTTTTTTTAGTCAATAATATAATATATGAAACTAAATAATTACGGTGAAGAAGAAAAAGTATGAGACATTCATTTTGAGAGAGTTGGTGATGGTGAGATGCCAATAATGAATTCATATGGGGAGCTTTGGAGTAAAAAAAAATTAAGGTGCTTAAAATTTTAAATTTTAAGAAATAGGGTGGAAACGCGGAGATAACTTTCGTCCCTAGCTAGGCTAGGTTTCGAGAGTTTTTTTGTTGGAAATTTTCACAGCAATCCTTTACCTAGTTACCAATTGAGAAGAGGAGGAATTTTTATGGTAAAATCAATGGAAACATTAGTAGCCCTTTGCAAAAACAGAGGATACGTATATCCAGGATCTGAAATTTATGGAGGATTAGCCAATACTTGGGATTATGGACCTTTGGGGGTAGAATTAAAAAATAATGTAAAAGAAGCTTGGAGAAAGAAATTTATTCAAGAGAATAAGTTTAATGTAGGGTTGGATGCGGCAATTTTAATGAATCCAACTACTTGGGTTGCATCTGGACATGTGGGAGGATTTTCCGATCCACTAATTGATTGTAAAGAATGTAAAACAAGACATAGAGCAGATAAATTAATTGAGGAATGGATGTATGAAAATCATTGTGAAGAAATTGTAGATGGTTGGGCAGATGAAAAAATGATAGCTTATATGGATGAACATGGAATCAATTGCCCAAATTGTGGAAAACATAATTTTACAGATATTAGAAAATTCAATTTAATGTTTAAAACTTTTCAAGGAGTGACAGAAGATGCAAAAGCAGAAATTTATTTGAGACCAGAAACAGCACAGGGAATCTTTGTTAATTTTAAAAATGTAATGAGAACAACTAGAAAGAAATTACCTATGGGAATTGCACAAGTTGGGAAAGCATTTAGAAATGAAATTACACCAGGGAACTTTACGTTTAGAACCAGAGAATTTGAACAAATGGAACTTGAATTTTTCTGTAAGCCGGGAACGGATATGGAATGGCAAGAATATTGGAAGAATTTCTGTAAACAGTGGTTATTAAATTTAGGAATGACAGAAGAAAATATTAGATTAAGAGATCATAGTCCAGAAGAATTATCTCATTATAGTAATGGAACCACAGATATTGAATATGCGTTTCCATTTGGTTGGGGAGAATTATGGGGAATTGCAGATCGAACCGATTTTGATTTAAAAAGTCATGCAAAAGTATCAAAAGAGGACTTTTATTATACAGATCCAGAAACGGGGGAAAAATATGTTCCTTATTGTATTGAACCATCCGTAGGAGCAGATCGTGTAACATTAGCCTTCTTATGTGATAGTTATGAAGAAGAAGAAATAGCAGAAGGGGATACTAGAATTGTCCTACATTTACATCCTGCGATAGCTCCTTATAAAGTAGCTGTATTACCACTTTCCAAGAAATTATCTGGAAAAGCAGAAGAAGTATACGAAAAACTTTCCAAGAAATTTATGTGTGATTATGATGAGGCAGGAAGTATTGGAAAGCGTTATAGAAGAGAAGATGAAATTGGAACTCCTTATTGTGTAACAGTAGATTTTGATACATTAGAAGATGAAACCGTAACAGTAAGAGATCGTGATACCATGGAACAAATTCGATTAAAAATTGATGAAGTAGCAAATTGGGTAGAAGAAAAATTAGAGTTTTAAATAAAAATAACAATTCCTTAGTATTATTTACTAAGGAATTGTTATTTAAAAAAGTGTTGTGGCAAAGATATAAAAAAGAAAGAGCAAACTTATTGACATAATTTTTTTACAAAGATAGAATAGAAAAGAAAAAACAAAGAAGGAGAGAAAAATGGAGAAAGCTAAAATGGAAGGAATTACTTTAATTTCTTTAGTCATTACAATAATTGTATTATTAATCTTAGTAGGAGTAGCTATTGCAATCTTAACAGGGGAAGGTGGAATTTTGAACAAAGCTAAAACGGCTCAAAGTGAAAACGAAGAAAAAACAGCAACAGAAATCATCCATTTAAAAATAACGAATGCTCAATTGCAAAGTTATCAAGAAGAAGAGAAAATACCAAATTTACAATATTTAGCAGATCGATTATGTGAAGATAATGAAATCCAGTATGTCTATAATGAAAGCAAAAAACAAGCCAATACAGAAAAAGGAAAAATTACGGTATCAGGAACTAGCATTTTTACAAAATTAGTACATTATCCTTATGAGTTTGAAATAGATGCTTCTTTACGATTAGCTTCTATTAATGGGATAAAGCTTGCTGAAAAAGATGAAAATAAAGAAGATCAGATTTTTTTAGACAAAATAAATAAAATGGAAGAGGAAATTAACTTATTAAAGTTAAATACTTTGCAATATGAGGAGAAATTTTTGTGGGAATCTAGTACTATTAGTAGTGGACCATTTTTAAAAAATTATGAGATAGAGGAAGATGGAATTTATTATGTAGAAGTAATGGCTATGGTGGATAGTGGTAAAAATCCAGCATTTTTCCAAACACTAATTAATAAAAATGAAGAAATTTTAGTGGGCAATCGCGATAGTACTGATATCACGTATCCAACTACCTCTTGTAATTCTATTGTATCTGCTAAAATAGGAGATACGTTATCTGGATATATTTATTCATCTAAAAACGTAGGAGAGGGCGATAAGGGGATCTTTAGAGTAAAAATAGTAAGATTGAAATAAAAATAAAGCACTACATTATTTTTTATTCATGTAGTGCTTATTTTTTTATTAAAGATTTCTTTCATATAAATCTTTAATAAAAACATCTTTTTCTTCAAAGTTGTCTACAAATCCAACCTTTGCCATTTGTTCCTTATCATTAATTCCTTGTACCCAAACAGGTCTTTCGTCATAATAAATATCAAATTTTTCATCATTATTTAAGATAGTGTACATTCTTTCTAATTTCATAAGTAAAACCTCCATTTTTATCTTTATTAAAAGTATATCCATAAAAAAAGAAAATATAACAAGTTTTAAAAAGAATGAAACAAACCAAAATTAATTATGAAAACTAACAAACACATATTATTGCTATACATTTTTGTTAATGATAAAATAAAAAACAAAAGAAAAGGGAGGAAATAAGAGGATGATAGAGGAAAAAACATTTTTTAATAAAGGAATTACATTGCTTGCATTAGTCATCACAATAATCATATTACTGATATTAACAGGAGTAATGATGGCAACCTTGGTAGGAGAAGGTGGAATTTTAAACAAAGCTAAAACCGCTCAAAACGAAAATGAGGAAAAAACGGCAACGGAAATCATCAACTTAAAAATAACGAATGTACAATTACAAAGTTATGAAGAAGAAGAGAAGATGCCAAACTTGCAATACTTAGCAGATCGATTGTATGAGGATCATGAAATTCAATATGTTTATAATGAAAGTAAAAAAATAGCCAATTTAGAAAAGGAAAAAATTGTGGTTACAGGAGAAACAATCTTTACAAAATTAATAGATTATCCTTATGAATTTGAAATTGATGGTTTTTTACGATTAGCTTCTATTAATGGAATAAAGGTAGCACAAAAAGATGAAAATGTAGTAACAATTAGTAAAGAAGAATACGAAAATTTGAAAAGTGAAAATGTAAGATTAACAGAAGAAAATACAAATTTAAAGCAGAATCATACAAAATTATTAGGAACATTTGCTAGCTGGAAAAAAGCATCCAATTGGAATGTAGCAGGATTGTCTGGAAATGTTTGCTATGATGAAAAAATGTGTGAAGTTGGAAATAATGAAGTTAAAATAAAAGAAGACCGGAAAATATTTGATTTCTATGCTTTCTTATAATACAGATCCTTCAGGAGGAATTCCTAAATTTCAATTGTGGAGAAATGGAACCATGATTAAAGAATATCAAAATAATACTACAAGTGATAGTAAAGTAAAAGCTTCTATCACATTAGATCTGAAAGAGGGAGATTCTTTTATTGGAAAAATGTATGGAGGAGGAAATAATCCAACATTTTTTGTAACAACATTTTATAAAATTTCAGAATAACAAAGAGGAAATAAAAAGTAATATGGAATCATATTACTTTTATTTGACTTATCAATCAATTTACGCTACAATAAAATTGAAAAAACAAAGGATAACAAGAAAGAGGAGGAAATTTATGAAAATACAATATCAAGAGAAAATAATAGAATTAGGGGAAGAAAATACTATACAAGAATTATTAAAAGAAGAAATACAAAAAAGTAAGTATCCTGTAATAGGGGCAACTTTTAATAATGAATATGTTAATTTGGAATATCCAATCCAAAAAGAAGGGGAAATAAAATTAATTGATATCTCATCAAGAGAAGGAACGAAAATTTATCGTAGAACCCTAATCTACATTTTAGGAAAAGCTTTAGAAGAAGTGTGTCCAGATAAAAAAATAATGGTAAATTATCAATTGTCAAATTCTATGTTTTGTGAAATTGAAAATACAGAAATTACAGAAGATCTAATTCAGAAGTTAAGTCATAGAATGCGTGAAATCGTACAAAAAGATTTAGCCATTAAACAAGTTATTATGAAAAGAAAAGAAGCAGAAGAGTTTTATCAAGAAAATGATATATCAAAAGGAAGATTGCAAGTTGATTTACAAGATAACCAAGAAATATTTATGTATTACTGTGAGGATTATTATAATTATTGTTATGGGACCATTGCTAATCGAACAGGTATTACAAATGTATTTGAAATTATAAAATATGAAGATGGTTTTTTAGTAAGATATCCAACTTCAGCGAATCCAGAAGAATTACCACCATTACAACTAACCAAAAAATTAGCATGGGCATTAAATGAATATGATGACATTCACAAAATTTTAAATATCAATACAGTTTATAAACTAAATAAAGAAATTGAAAAAGGAAATATCAAAGATATTATCATGTTAGATGAAGCATTACATGAAAAAAAGATTGCTAATATAGCAGATGAAATAGCCAAAAATCGAGATGTAAAAATGATCTTAATTGCAGGACCATCTTCATCAGGAAAAACCACTTTTGCACAAAGATTAGGAATTCAGTTAAGAATTAATCGAATAAAACCAGTAACGATTTCGGTAGATAATTACTTTGTAGAAAGAAAAGATACTCCAAGAGATGAAAATGGAAACTATGATTTTGAATGTATTGAAGCAATTGATTTAGCACTATTTAATGATCATTTAACCAAATTGTTAAAGGGAGAAGAAATAGAAGTTCCAGAATTTGATTTTCATGTGGGAACTAAAAGATACAATGGAAAAAAACTAAAATTACAACCAGATCAAGTTTTAGTAATTGAAGGAATTCATTGTTTAAATGATAAATTAACAAGCAGTATTCCAAAAGAACAAAAATATAAAATTTATATTAGTGCATTAACTGTCCTAAATATGGATCGATATAATCGAATATCTACAACAGATACAAGATTAGTTAGAAGAATAGTAAGAGATTATCAATTTAGAGGTTATGATGCAAAACATACCATAGCAACATGGAATATGGTAAACAAAGGAGAAGAAAAAAACATATTTCCATATCAAGAAGAAGCCAATAGTATATTTAACACTTCATTAATATATGAATTAGGTGCATTAAAAGAAATCGCATTACCATTATTAGAAGAAATCAAACAAGAAGATCCAGAATATGCAGAAGCAAGAAGACTAATCAATATGTTAAAATATTTCAAATCTATACCAGCAAAAGATGTACCAACCCATTCATTACTAAAAGAATTTTTAGGAGGAGGAAGTTTTCAATATTAATGTGGGAGTGATTAAAGGGACACTCTTTAGAAGATAAAAAACTTAGAATAGATTGAGATAAAAGGAGAAAAAATGGAATCTAAGAATTTTTTTGAAATAGATGAAGAGTTTATTTGTGAAAATTGTGGAAAAAATGTTTCTAGATTAAATTATTCTTGTAGAAATCATTGTCCTCATTGTCTACACTCAAAACATGTGGATAAAAATCCAGGAGATCGTAAGGAAGAGTGTCATGGAGATTTAGAGCCAATAAGTTTGGAAATTGATAGTAAAAAGGGATATGTGATTGTATTTCGTTGCAAAAAGTGTGGAATGATCAGAAAAAATAAGGCTGCAAGAGATGATAATATGGATTTAATCATAGATTTAAGTAGCAAACCGATATAGGATATATGTGCAATGGGGACGTTTCTTTTTTCACATCAAAAATGTGAAAAAAGAAACGTCCCCATTGCACATTAAATTTCACGATTTAAGTTTCCATTTGTATATTGTTTGCCTTCTATACGTCTACCTTCTTTTACGGTTTGTACAATGGTATTAATTTGTGAAATATTTTCTTCTAAAATGTCAATTCTAGCAAAATTGATAGAAAAATCTTTGGGAGAGATAGAGGTGATTTTGCTATTAAACAGAGTAGTTACTGTTTGAATATTATCTGGTATAATTGGAAAATCCATTTGTAAACGATCTTTTAAAGAATAAGAATGCTCACTTTGACAACGAGCCTTGCAATTAGGATAGCATTTGTCTGTTTCTCCAAGTAAACAATAATTCATATTGATTAAAGGAATTCTTCCATAGACAATCATTTCTTTTTTTAAGTAATGGTAATTGCATAAAGTATGAAGTGTTTCTTTTTCTAATTCAGGAGATAAGGTAAATTGACTAATTCCTAATTTTTTCAAAGTTAATACAGTTTGTAAATTAAATACATTAAAAGTATAGTTGGCAATTAATTTAAAATATTTATCTAAATCTGTAAATAATTCATTTAAAAGTAATATATTACAAATATTTGAAATGACAAATCCCTTAATTTCATAATTTTTTACAGAAGTTTCTGCATTTGCATAAAATAGATTTTTATAATTTCCTTTTACAATAGTGGGCATATAAATATAGGTACTAAAATTTTTACTTAAAGTTTTTAATATAGTTGCATATTTTTTATTAGTAAAAAACTTTAAAGGGATGTAAACACAATCAATATCAGAAGTTAATTTAGAATAATCAAAATCAAGATGTAATTGGTTTAACAAAACAGATATTTTAGCTGGGCTTGTGTCATTTTTGATATAATCTCTCATATCAGACAAAATAGCTTTTGTAATGACATGAGAAGTATCTTTATTTATTTGTTTTCTCTCATTTTTGGGATCAGTACGAGAACATTGAGAAATGGCATAAGCTTTTACCTGTTCTAAAGCATTTCTGCGTAATTCATTCAAAATACTTAATTTAGGAAGAAATATATTTTCATCTAAAACAACAGTTATATTTTTAAATTGATAAGGAGTGGAGGAGGTTTTGGCTATTTGATTGATCACAACTTGCTTATCTAAAGGCTTGTTTTTAGCTTCCATAGGAACTTCATTGGACTCATATTGAAGATTTAAATTTTTATACAAGGGAAGCGTGCTAGCAGAAGTAATTTGAATAGAAATGGGTGCTTCTTTTTTAATAATTACTTTGCAATTTAGTGGGATTTGACGCATTTCTTTTTGATAACTTTCTTTTGCTAAAATAGATAATTCTTTCGAAGACATTTTGTAAATTTTATCATTGCAAGAAATATTACCTTTCATTCTACCAATTGTAACAGTTTGATTTATTTTAGTTTCAGTTATATTTTTATGATTGTCCATTAATTCAGAAATGGTATAAGAACCTTTTTCATGTTCTAAAGAAATCGTATCTCCAATTTTAATAGATTCTTTTAATTTAACCGTAATTAATCCTTTATTTTTGTTATAGTTTTGTACTTTACCTAATAATAGTCCCATATTATTAGGTTTTTCTTTAAAAACTAAATTTTTATTAGGTTCACTATCTAAATGTCCAGAAGAAGACATACCACGATTAAATACTTGCAATAATGCTTTTTGATCAGCTTTATCAATTACATAAGGTTCATTTGAGAGCGCTAAATGAATATACTTTTTATAAATTCTGGTAACCGTTGCAACATATTCAGGAGATTTCATTCTACCTTCAATTTTTAAACATTTTACACCAGCTTGCATAAAAGAAGGAATGTAATCTAAACTACATAAATCACGTGTACTTAATAAATATCCCTGATTGATTTTTTTATCATCTTCCATTAATTCAAAAGGAAGTCGACAAGGTTGAGCACATTTTCCACGATTTCCAGAACGTCCGCCTAACATACTAGAAAATAAGCATTGACCAGAATAAGAAATACATAAAGCACCATGAGCAAAACATTCAATTTCAATATTTGTATTTTTACAGATATAATCAATTTCATTCATAGAAAGTTCTCGTGCTAAGACAATTCTTTTAAAACCAAGTTTTTGTAGTTCTAAAGCACCATTTAAATTGTGAACTGTCATTTGAGTACTACCATGAATTGGTAAATCAGGGAAACATTCAATTAATTTGGTAGCCAATCCTAAATCTTGTACAATAATAGCATCAATTCCAAATTGATAAGCAGCACTTGCTAAATCGAGAGCACTTTTCCATTCAGAATCTTTGATTAGAGTATTTAAAGTAAGATTTGTTTTTACGCCACGAATTTTAGCATAATGGATGGCTTCCTTTAGTTCCTCTAAATTAAAATTATGGGCAAAAGCTCTGGCACTGAAAATATCAGCTCCAAAGTATACACTATCAGCACCATTTTGAATGGCTGCTTTCAAACATTCGAAATCACCAACAGGTGAAAGTAATTCTAACATAAAAAAACCTCTTTTCTTGGTTCTTATTATATCATAAAAAGAAAGAAAACAAGTATTATTTATAAGAATTAATAAAAAAGTAGAATAAGATTAAAAATTCTCGTAATTATAAATAGTGATATAAAATCTTTCTAGAAAATTAGCAAAAAAGGAAGGAAAGAGAGATGGGGTAAGGGGAGATGACAGGCATAGTTAATGTTAAAAATAAATGCAAATGATTCCGATGTAATAATTTATAATTTCCTGCGTGCTTAAAGTTTTTAAATGTTGTTAAAGGAAGATTTATAAAACAGCTTCTTGACGAAAAAAATATCTAATGATAAAATAAAGACGAATTAAGGCAATTGGGAGGAAAAAATGAAAAAGAGAATCGCTATTATAGTTGTTAGTATTAGCATTATATTAGGAATATTTACAATTTCAAGTAATGCTGTAAATGAAATAGAGAATACCAATACAGGAAATGATGTAACATCTGGGGAGGTAGAAAAATCAGGGAATGCCAATTTAGGAAATTTAGGAATTAGACCACATGATTTTACTGGATTTAAGCATAAAATTACTTCTTATGAAGTAGTTGTACCAGAAGATACAGAAGAAATAGAAATATATGCAAAAACGCAAGACGCAAGTGCAACTGTGACAGGAACAGGAATGAAAAAATTAGAAGTAGGAGAAAATGTATTTGAAGTAGTAGTTACCGCAGAAGATGGAGCCACTAGGAAAACTTATACGTTGAACGTGATTCGTGAAGTGGTACAGGAAAGAGAAGAGGAAGAAGAACCAAGGGAAGAAAATAGGGACACTACTGTGAAGGAGAATCAAACCGATAAAGAAATACAACCAAGACAAACTATGACACAAAATAGAGAGAGAGAACAAGAAAAAACAGAAGAAGGAAAAACACCAATCATCATTTTTGGTGCAATTATAGTAACAATATTGGTAATTGGTGCAATAGGTGTAGTAGTTTATCAAAAGAATCAAAAATTAGAAGAAGAATTTTTAGGAGAATATGGTTCGGAAGAAGAGGAAATTCCAAAAGCATTAAAGGGAAAAAGATTTCAAGAAGAGTCAAAAGAGGAAAATTTAGAACAAGATTTTGAAAAAATGCAAAAAGATAAATTAAAAGAAGAATTTTTAAATGGCTATACTTCACAAGTGGATTTGAATTTTGAAGTCGAAGAACGTACTTATCAAGATAATCGAAGAATAGGAAAACATAAAGGAAAAAGATTTAAATAAAATTAGCAGAGGACTGTAATCATATCAATTAACAATGATAATGTACCACAAAAAGATTTTAGAAATAAAAAAAGCGAGGTTTAAACTCGCTTTTTAAAATGTGCTTAAATTAGCAACATCCTCCTCTGTTACCACCGCAACAACAACAGATTAATAATATTAGGATTATAATCCAGCAACAATCATCACCAAATCCGAATCCACCGCATCCTCTATTTTCTGGCATAGTCTAGACCTCCTTCCATAAAGAAATATGTTTCGTTTCTTTTTTCTTTTGTTGTTTTCCTTTGTATGATATATCATATGAAAATAGAAAAAATGTGTTACTAATTTAAAAAATTAATTTGTTCGCTTTTTTCTTTTCGCAAAATATGATACAATTTAAAAATTAGAAAGGGAGAAAAAGGATGTCAGATCAACCAAAAAAAGTAGGGGAAGTATTTTGTGATTATAAAACAAATGCGAATATAAAATACGCACAAATACAAGCGCTAAATGTCATCAAGAAAACGAATACATTACAAGTCATTTTATATTTAGATGAATACATAGAAATAAAAGAAATATGGTATTTTGAAAATTTTCTAAAAGAAAGATTTCAATTTCAACAGATTGACATTGCCATAAATTATCATGAAAAAGTAGAAAAAAAATCAATTGCAACTGAGTGGAAAAACATAATTGCTTATATGTCACACAAATATCCACTTACGAAACCAATGCTATTACTAAAAAGTGAAGTAGAAGAACAAGGGGATATGATAGCCATTCAAATGCATATCAAAGGAGCAGATTTTTTAAAAGCTAAAAGAACCGATCAAGAATTACAAAAGACGATAAAGAACTTATTTGGAAAAGAATATAAAATTGAAATAACTGAAAAATTATCACAAAGTGAAATGAAAGAAATTCAAGAAAATATAAAAAGACAAGAAGAACAAATGATAGCCCATATAGAGAAAGAAAACAGGCAACATGCCATCGAAAAAGAAATGAGCTTAGAACAAGTGCCAGAATATAATGACTTAGATTATGTCCCTCCTACTGACTTAGAAGGTTATATACCAGAAGAAATGGAAATGCCAGAAAGGGAAGAGCAAGAATACATCATGGGAAAACCATCTAGAGCAAAAGAGAAATACATTAAAATTAAAGATATTACAGCCAATGATGGGAAAGTAACTTTGGAAGGAAGGCTAGTGACAATTCAGGTACGAGAAACCAAATCTGGAAAAGGAATGATTATTTTTGATTTATATGATGGAACAGGGACGATTACTTGTAAATCGTTTGGAAAGGATTATGAAGAAGGAAAACAAATCGAAGAAAAGATAAGTCATGCAAAAACTATTAAAGCCAGTGGAAAAGCACAATTAGACAATTATGCAGGAGATGTTACTGTTATGGTAAATACGATTGTAGAAACCAATGCAGAGTTACCAGAATTACCAACAGAAGAAGAAATAGAAGATACTCCACTTATTTTAGGAAATACACAAAACATTACAGAACCACTGGTAAAGGTAGAAGACTTAGGGGTAGATGATGGGAAAATAGCATTACAAGGAGAAGTTATTTTTTCAGAAGATCGAACTTTAAAATCCGGAAAAACATTATTTAGTTTTGATTTATATGATGGAACAAGTACCATTACTTGTAAAGCTTTCTTAGAAAAAGAAAAGGCAAAAAGAACGATGAAAAGGATTCAAAATGCAAAAGGATTGATGGTAGCAGGAACAGCACAAATGGATACTTTTTCCAATGAATTAACCGTAATGGCGAATACGATTATAGAAACAGAAAATGAGATAAAAAAAGAAGCTAGGCAAGACAATAGTGAAGTAAAAAGGGTAGAATTACATATGCATACCCAAATGAGTCAAATGGATGCCATGACATCAGCAAAAGAATTAATAAAGAGAGCCATGAAATGGGGAATGAAATCGATTGCTATTACCGATCATGGAGTGGTACAAGCTTTTCCAGAGGCCCATAAAATGTTAGGTTATGATAATCCAGATATGAAAATTTTATATGGAGTAGAAGCCTATTTAGCGCCAGATAAAAATGCCATTGTAACAAATGGTCAAGGACAAGATATCGATACTACTTATTGTGTACTTGATTTAGAAACAACAGGATTTTCAGCAACCACAGAAAAAATTACAGAAGTGGGAATTATGAAAATGAAAAATGGCGAAGTAGTGGATACATTTAGTTGCTTTGTGAATCCAGAAAAACATATCCCACAAAGAGTAACAGAGGTTACTAATATAACAGATGATATGGTAAAAGATGCTGAAACCATCGATCAGGTTTTTCCTAAAATATTAGAATTTATAAAAGGATCTGTTTTAGTGGCTCATAATGCCCCTTTTGATATGGGATTTTTAAAACAAAATGCAAAAACATTAGGTTATGAATTTCATTATACTTATTTAGATACCTTAAGTTTAGCCAAAGACTTATTTCCCGATTATAAAAAATATAAATTAGGAAAAATTGCAGAAAATTTAGGCATTAAAGTAGAAGTAGCCCATCGTGCTTTAGATGATGTAGATACAACAGTAAAGGTTTTTAAAGTGATGATCGATTTACTAAAAAAACGTGGAGCGAAAACGGTGGATGACATTGATTTAGTAAGTAGTACAGAAGAAGCAAAAAAAGAAAGCTATAAAAAATTAAAAACTTATCATGCCATTATTTTAGCTAAAAATTATATTGGATTACGTAATTTATATAGACTAGTATCTTTATCCCATTTAGACTATTTTTATAGAAAACCTAGAATTTTAAAAAGTTTATATCAAAAATATTCCGAAGGATTAATTTTAGGAAGTGCTTGTGAAGCGGGAGAATTATATCAAGCCATTGAACAAGGGAAAACAGATGAAGAAATTGAAGCCATTGCTAATGATTATGATTATTTAGAAATTCAACCAATTGGGAACAATCAATTCTTGATTCGAAATGAAGTGGTAAAAGATGAAGAAGCTTTGCGTGATATCAACCGAAAAATAGTAGAGTTAGGAGAAAAATTAAACAAACCAGTTGTAGCAACTTGTGATGTTCACTTTATGGATCCGCAAGATGAAGTTTATAGACGTATTTTAGAAGCAGGACAAGGATATGAAGATGCTGATAATCAAGCCCCTTTATATTTGAGAACAACGGAAGAAATGCTAGAAGAATTTAGTTATTTAGGAAAAGAAAAGGCATATGAAGTAGTAGTAACCAATACCAATTTGATTTCTGATATGTGTGATCGAATTAGTCCTATTTCACCAGAAAAGTGTCCTCCTCACATTCCAGGATGTGAACAAACGATCAAAGACATTGCTTACCAAAAAGCACATGAATTATATGGAGATCCTTTACCAGAATTGGTACAAGAAAGATTAGATAAAGAACTAGATTCTATTATTCGAAATGGTTTTTCAGTGATGTATATTATTGCTCAAAAATTAGTTTGGAAATCGAATGAAGATGGTTATATTGTGGGATCAAGAGGATCTGTTGGATCTTCTTTTGCAGCCAATATGACAGGAATTACAGAAGTAAACTCTTTACCAGCTCATTATCGATGTCCCAATTGTAAATATTCTGATTTTACAGACTACGGTTGTAAAAATGGGTTTGATTTGCCAGATAAAGAATGTCCAAAATGTGGACACAAATTGGACAAAGACGGAATGGACATTCCATTTGAAACTTTCTTAGGATTTAATGGAGACAAAGAGCCAGATATTGACTTAAACTTTTCAGGAGAATATCAAGCAAAGGCCCATCGCTATACAGAAGTGATTTTTGGAAAGGGAACAACTTTTAAAGCGGGAACGATAGGAACAGTAGCAGATAAGACAGCTTTTGGCTATGTAAAAAAATATTTTGAAGAAAGAAATATTCCGATTAATCGAGCAGAAACACAAAGGTTAGCAACAGGCTGTACAGGAATAAAAAGGACAACTGGACAACATCCAGGTGGAATTATTGTAGTGCCAAAGGGAAGAGAAATTTATGAATTTTGTCCTGTACAACATCCAGCAGATGATCCTAATTCTGATATTGTAACTACTCATTTTGATTATCATTCCATTGACCAAAACTTGTTAAAACTGGATATATTGGGACATGATGATCCAACCATGATAAGAATGTTACAAGATATTACAGGAATTGATCCAACAAAAGTACCACTAGATGACAAAGAAACTATGTCGATTTTTAGTTCAACCAAGGCACTTCGGAGTAACGCCAGAACAAATACATTCAGAAGTAGGAAGTTTTGGAGTACCAGAATTTGGAACTAAATTTGTAAGAGGAATGTTGGTAGATACACGTCCAACCACTTTTGATGAATTAATTCGTATTTCACGGATTATCTCATGGGACAGATGTATGGCTAGGAAATGCACAAAGTTTAATTGAGGCAGGAACAGTAACTTTACAAGATGCTATTTGTTGTCGTGATGATATTATGATTTATTTAATGAAACAAGGATTACCACCAAATCCAGCTTTCAAAATTATGGAAACAGTACGTAAAGGAAAAGCTTTAAAAGATCCAGAAAAATGGGCAGAATATGTAACATTAATGAAAGAACATAACGTACCAGATTGGTATATTAAATCTTGTGAAAAAATAAAATACATGTTTCCAAAAGCCCATGCAGCAGCCTATGTAACCAATGCTTTCCGAATTGCATGGTTCAAAGTCCATGAACCATTAGCTTATTATGCTTCCTATTTTTCCATTCGTGCTGATGAATTTGATAGTGAATGTATGATATTTGGAAAAGAAAAAGTAAAGAACAAGATGAAAGAAATTGATTTAGCTGGCAATGCAGCAACTGTTAAAGAGAAAAATATGTATGCTATTTTAGAACTCGTATTAGAAATGTATGAAAGAGGATTTCATTTTTTACCAATTGATGTATATCAATCAGATAGTACCAAATTTTTAGTCGAAGAAAATGGAATTCGTCCACCATTAAATAGTATACCAGGACTAGGAACAGTAGCAGCACAAGGAATTGAAAAAGCAAGAGAAGAAGGAAAATTTATGTCCATTGATGATTTAAAAATACGTTCTAAAGTAGGGAACTCAGTGACAGATTTATTAAAAAACTTTGGATGTTTAGAGGGAATGAGTCAAAGTAATCAAATGAGTCTATTTGCCTAAGATGTGAAATGGGGACGTTTCCGTTTTCACATTTTTGAAAAACAGGAAAAATAATATTTTTATTTAATAAAAATGTGAAAACGGAAACGTCCCCATTTCACATTAGAAAGGGAAAAAATAAAATGATACAACAACAAGCTATATTTAATTTAGAAGAAATTTTATCGATACAGAATATATTGATCTATTTATTAGTAATAAATCTTTTTGGTTTTTTTATTATGTGGTTAGATAAGAGAAAAGCAAAAAAAGGATCATGGAGGATTCCAGAAAAAACATTATTCATAGTAACTGCTTTAGGGGGAGGAATTGGAACGATAGTTGGAATGTATACTTTTCGCCATAAGACACAGAAATTGAATTTTGTTATTCGGATTTCCTTTTATTACGATATTAGAGATAATTGGAATCGTTTGGTATTTTCTAGCGAAATAAAGTATTATAAAGCCTAAGTCTTTTGAATTTATATAAATTTAGAAGTTTAGGCTTTTTGTAATAGAATAGCTTATGTGATAACTTATTTACATAGTATTTAGTTTCTGATATAATTTCAAAAGAAAAGAGGCGTTTTATGGAAAGAAAAAGGAACAAAGGAATCACTTTAATTGTATTAGTGCTTACGATTATTGTGTTATTAATTTTGGCAGGAATTAGTATGAGTCTTCTAATTAATGGACGGAATTATAAATAAGGCAAAATTAGCAGAAGAAGAATATAATCAAGCACAAGAGGATGAAAAAGCAAAACTAGAACAGTTCACAAATTTATTAGATAGATATGGAGAAAATGGGAATTTGAATCAAAAAATAATGGCTGAAAGGATTTCTTTTACTCCTGAAGATTCAAATTGGAAAGTTGAAAATGTAAAAGAAGCTTTAGATTATCTATACAAGCATTAAAATAGAAAGAACAAAAGAGGAGAATTGTGTTATATGAATGGATTAAAAAATGTAAAATTAATAATCATACTTATGATAAGTATAGTATTAACAGCTTGTATAAGTGTATATGCTACGTATTAGTATTTTGCAAAAGATGTCAGTTATACAAAATTAGATGGTACAGAAATTAGTGTGCAAGAGGCTTTAAATGAATTATATGGAAAACAGTATAAAGTAGAATGTATAGGTTATAGAACAGATAATTTGATTAATCCACAATCTTCATTAAAGTTAGAAAAAACAATAGAACATGATGGAACATTGATTGTAGATATGGCTGGAGTAGAAGGAAATAATACTTTATCAAATAAGTGGGAGCATTACGTAAAAGTTAATGCTAGCAATATAGATCCAAAAGAAGGATTTTGTAATGGATGGAATGGACATTATTTTTATATTGTAAAAGTCAAGTCTGGAGATTTGATTAATATATATAGTTGTGTTAAATTTACTTCAAATTATAATGGTGTATCTATGGGAGCCTATTTAGTCTATCAATAGGCAATAATAAAGAGATAGATTCTTGAGAAGTAAAAGAAAAAACGATTATGTAACTTGCTAATTAAAACCAAATACAAAAAAGCTTAAAAATGTAGACTTTTTTGTATTTGGTTTTTTGTTTTATAACAAAAAAAAGAGTGCACATAAAGAGTATCAAACATAAGAAAATGGTAAAAATATTATATCAACTAACAAGAAATGTGAACAACTTGTGAAAGCAATGTGAGTAAATTAAGTTATTCACAAAGTTATCCACAGTTTCCACATATAAAATAAAAAGAAAGAAAAGATACAAAAGTAAAAAAAATAGGGAACATAAAGTGAGAAAGAATACATAATTGTAATAATTATGAAATGTTTTTGTAACAAAAACACGAAAAACATGGAGAAACAATAAGAAAAAAGGCGATTATAGGAAAAAATAAAAAAGAAACAATAGTATAAATGCAATCAAATTGTAATTGTTTTGTAAAAAATGAAGGGAGGAAAAAGGTAAAATAGAAAAAAAGAATCTGTGGAAAACTTAAAAGTAAATGTGGAAAAATAACGAAAAATGGAAAAAACACATATAATATAGAAAAGAAGAATTTGTTTTGATAAAGGAGAAAGATAATATGTTATGCCCATTAAGATATGGTTTTAATCGAAACCGATGTTGTCAATCGAATGAAATCAATCTACAACAGTTGGAGAAAATGGTAGAAGAAGGAGCCATTTTATTAGATGTTAGGAGTCCACAAGAATTTGAAGAAGGACATATAGAAAAAGCGATATCATTACCAGAATATGAAATAAAAGCTAGTATTCTTCAAAAATTACCAGATTTATCCCAAACAATGGTTGTTTATTGTAACACAGGACATCGAGGACAAAAAGCACAGAAAATATTACTAAAACTTGGTTATCAAAAAGTATATAATTTATATCATGGAATAGAAAACTACAATTAATGTATTGTGGTTTTTTTGTTTCTATGTTAAAATAACCAATATAAGAAAAAAGGAGAACTTAAATGAATAGTAGACAAGAACATATTCGAAATTTTAGTATTATAGCCCATATTGATCACGGAAAATCTACTTTAGCAGATCGATTAATTGAAATGACAGGAGTACTTTCTAAAAGAGAAATGGAAAGCCAAGTCTTAGATAATATGGAAATTGAAAAAGAAAGAGGTATCACCATAAAATCACAAGCTGTTAGAATGATATACAAAGCTAGAAATGGAGAAGAATATACCTTAAATTTAATTGATACACCAGGACATGTAGATTTCAATTATGAAGTATCTAGAAGTTTAGCAGCATGTGATGGAGCAATTTTAGTTGTTGATGCTAGTCAAGGAGTAGAAGCACAAACATTAGCCAATGTTTATTTAGCCATTGATCAGAACTTAGAAATATTACCAGTCTTAAATAAAATTGATTTACCAAATGCAAGAGTCGATGAAGTAAAGCAAGAAATTGAAGACATTATAGGCATTCCAGCACAAGAAGCACCTTGTATTTCTGCAAAATCAGGGTTAAACGTGGAAGAAGTATTAGAAAAAATTGTAACAGAATTGCCAGCTCCTAAAGGAGAAGAAAATGAAAAATTAAAATGTTTAATTTTTGATTCTTATTATGATAATTACAAAGGAGCAGTAGCCTATGTAAGAGTGATGGATGGAATGGTAAAAGTAGGAGATGAAATAAAATTAATGGCAACCAACAAGAATTTTACAGTAGCAGAAGTTGGTTATTTTATTCCAGGTTCTTATATGCCAACCAAAGAAATAAAAGCTGGAGAGGTGCGGATATATTGCTGCCAGTATTAAAAACTTGTCTGATATTCAAGTAGGAGATACCATTACTTTAAAAAAGGAACCAGCTACGGATCCATTAAAAGGTTATAAAAAAGTAACACCAATGGTATATTGTGGACTATATCCAATCGATGGAAGTGAATATGAAGCATTAAAAGAAGCATTGGAAAAATTAAAATTAAATGATGCAGCATTAGAATATGAAGCAGAAACATCAGCAGCGTTAGGGTTTGGATTTCGATGTGGATTTTTGGGATTACTTCATTTAGAAATCATAGAAGAAAGACTAGATAGGGAGTTTGACTTAGGATTAATTACCACAGCACCATCAGTTATCTATAAAGTTTATAAAACAGATGGAGAAATCATAGAACTATATAATCCAGAAGATTTGCCAAAACCACAAGAAATTTCCTATTTAGAAGAACCTTTTGTAACAGCCAATATCTTAACACCAAAAGATTATGTAGGAAATATTATGGAATTGTGCCAAAGAAGACGTGGTGTTTATCTTGATATGAAATATTTAGATGAAAATAGAGTAACTTTAGTTTATGAAATGCCATTAAATGAAATTATTTATGATTTTTTTGACAATTTAAAATCAAAAACCAAAGGATATGCCTCTTTAGATTATGAATTTAAAGAATATAGAAAATCAAATTTAGTAAAATTGGACATTCATATCAATGGAGAGCCAGTTGATGCATTAAGTTTCATTGTCCATAAAGAGAGTAGTTATGATAGAGGCAAAAAAATGGTAGAAAAATTAAAAACAGTCATTCCAAGAAAACTATTTAAAATTCCTATTCAAGCAGCAATAGGAGGACAAATTATTGCTAGAGAAACCATCTCTGCTATGAGAAAAGATGTATTGGCAAAATGTTATGGAGGAGATATTACTAGAAAGAAGAAGCTATTAGAAAAACAAAAGAGAGGAAAGAAAAAAATGCGTGAAATTGGAAATGTAGAAATTCCACAAGAAGCATTTTTATCAGTATTAAAGTTAGATGATGAGTAAGCTAGAAAATGAGGGAAAGGGAAGAAAAAATGCAGGAAAAAAAACCAATATATGAGGACCAAGTAGAAGGAAGAAATGCCGTGATTGAATTATTAGCAAGTGGAAAAGATATCAATAAAATATTTATTACAAAAGGAGAACGACATGGATCCATTAACAAAATTATCAGTATGGCAAAAGAAAAGAAAGTAATCTTGGTGGAAAAAGAAAAAAGGAAAATGGAAGAAATGGCACAAACAGAGAATTATCAAGGCGTTATTGCTATCGTGCCACCTTATGAATATTGTGAAGTAGAAGATATTTTAAGAGAAGCAAAGGAGAAAAAGGAAGAACCATTTATATTAATATTAGATGGAATTGAAGATCCACATAATTTGGGATCTATCATTCGAACAGCAGAAACAGCAGGAGTTCATGGAATCATCATTCCCAAAAGAAGAGCGGCTACTGTGAATAGTACTGTGAATAAAGTATCAGCAGGAGCAGTACAATATATGAAGATTGCAAGAGTAACGAATTTATCCGATACAATAGAAAAATTGAAAAAAGAAGGGATATGGATTTGTGGGACAGATATAAATACAATTACCAATTATGATGAACAAGACTTTACTGGAGCAATTGGGATTGTAATTGGGAATGAAGGAAATGGAATGGGACAAAAAGTGAGAAAAAATTGTGATTTTTTAGTAAAAATTCCAATGAAGGGACAAGTGACTTCTTTGAATGCTTCTGTTTCAACTGGAATTGTTTTATATGAAGTGGTGAAACAAAGAAGAAAATAGGATTGCTTTTTAAAGAAGGAAAGGATATAATACAGGAGAAAAGAAAAAGGAGGAAAACAAATGATGCCAAGGAAGAAAAGAAAAATATTATTAGTTGTTTTAGCAATTGTATTTTTATTTATAGTAGGAGGAATTAGTTTGATTTTGTTATATCTTAATACAGATATGTTAAAATCAAATGCTACTTTGTTTGCTAAATATTTAGGACAAAATATAGAAAATATGGAGGAAGTTTTAAAACAAGAAGAAAATGACTTTCATCAATTATTGCAACAAAAACCTTATGAAGAGGAAACAACCATAAAAGTTAATTATACAGAAAATATAGGAAAAACTTCAGAAAATAATGATAATGAAATTAATCAGCTAAGGCTAAAAATGAAGGGACAAATGGATCCTAGTCATCAATATGAATATCGCGATATTCGTTTATTAAAAGAAGAGCAAGAAATAGCAAAAGTAGAATACATGCAAAATGAGCAAGTCTATGGAATTCGATTTTCTGATTTATTTCGTCAATTTATATTGATGAATCGTGGAGAGATAGGTGAACTAATAGGAGAAACGGATTTTATACAAGAAGGAAATCATAACCAGTTTGATGAAGTGGCAATGGGAAAAGAGATTAAAGAACTTTTCCAATTTTCAGAGGAAGAAAAGAAAAACTTTCAAACGAGATATATTAATATAGTGAACCAAAATGTAACAAAAGACAAATTTTCAAAACAAGAAAATCAAAACATACAAATAAATGGAAAAACAATAAATGTAAATGCCTATATTTTAACCTTGTCAAAAGAACAAATGAATGAATTATATATAAAAATATTAGAAGAATTAAAACAAGATGAAATGATATTAAATAAAATCGATCAACTTCAAACTATGTTAGCGAAATATAATATTATGCTAGAAAGTGATGACATAAGAGAATATTTTATACAAAATATTGATAAAATGATTACAGATATTATGAGAAATAATATTGGACAAGAAGAGATGAAAATAATAGTATATGAAAATTATCACATAACGAGAAGAACAGTAATTCAAGGAACAGATTATAAAATCACATTAGACTTGTTGCCAGAAGAAAATTATTTACAATTTACTTGGCAAGATACAAAAAATAATAAAGAGATAGTAGTTACTTATCAAGAGCAAGCAAATGAAAAAGAATTTCATATTCGTAATACTGAAGAGGAAAAAACAACAGAATATAGTTTGAGGATCAATGAAAAAGGAACCGGGACAGAGAATTTAAAAACAATTGTAGGACAATATGAAGATGAGTTCAATCGATTGACAGCTACCATAGAGCAAGAGATTCATTTAGTAGACAATTTCTCAGACGAATTTAAATTAGCAGAAGAAGAGAAAATTAATTTGAGTGATTTGGAAAAAGAACAATCGCAATCTATTTTAGAACAAGTTATAAGTGGAGTAGGGGGAAAAGTAAACCAAATTATGACAGAAGAAATCAAACAAGAGGATTTCATGGAAATATTAAAAGCAATTGGTGTTAGGAATGAAATAGAAGGTTTTGAAACAGTGGGAATTACAGAAACAGAAAAGAATCGATTTAATTCTAAATTTGAAATCCTACAAGGTGAAAATCTAGGAAGTGAAAATCTAATACGATTAATTGAAGCAATAAAAGAAAACTTTATAAACATCGAAGTTGTTTCTGGAACACAATTAAGATTACAATTAGATCGTTTCCAAAAGAATGAAGAGATGGCACGTATATTAACTAATTTTATGGAAGAAAATAAAAACAAGAAATATAATGTTAAGGTAGAGTATGAAGAAGAAACTGGCTTGGCAAAAGATATTTTATTAACAATGTTGGAAGAATCATAGAAAAAGAGAAACCAAGATTTTCTTATAGTATAAATAGGAAATCTTGGTTTTTTTGACAAAAGAAACGATAAGTTAAAGCTGGAAAAAATGACCAGAATTTTTAAAAAGCAAAACCGTAAACAATAGAAATAAAGTGGGTTTAGGATTATTCGAAAAAAAAGATTAGGAAGTATTTTGAGGATGAATTTTGAACGTGATAAAAAAAGCTGAAAATTTTTTTAAAAAAGTGTTGACAAACAAAAAAAACTAGCGTATAATAAAAATCGTCCCACAAAAATGGGACAGAAAAAGTACATTGAAAAGTAAACAATAAAATCCTTTAGAGAATAAAC
>CASAUJ010000006.1 GCA_949118805.1 uncultured Clostridia bacterium
CTAACATATTATCTCTTATTCTTTCTGCTATGACTTCTCTTTCTAGTTGTGCAAACACAGAGGCTATGTACATCATGGCTCTTCCCATTGGTGTTGTTGTATCAAATTGCTCTTTTATGGATATAAAACTTGTATTTAGTTTGTTTAATTCATTCATTAAACTAGAAAAATCGGCTATATTTCTACTGATTCTGTCTAACCTATAACTAATTAATATGTCAAATGGATTTTCTTTTTCTTCTTCTAAAAATAGCTTAAATTTTGGTCTTTCTATATTTCCTCCCGAAAATCCTTCGTCTTCAAATATGGTAGTCTGTATTTCATATTCATTTTCTAGATAGTTCTTTTTGATATATTCTTTGGCTAGTTCTATTTGATTTCCTATGGAATCTCCTTTATCTGAATATTTTGATTTTCTTGAATATATGGCTATTCTAAGTTTCTTTTTCATTTTTTCTCCTTTGCTGAATGTATTTTCTATTAATTAAAATCTATTCTGTTATTTTGTTTTACATACTTTAAAGCAACAAAAAAAGAACTACTAATTTTTTATTTTAGTAATTCTTCCACATTTGTTACATTCACAGGCAAAAAATCACATTTGTAAATTTAATTCAAATCTTTCTATAAAGCCTATCCATTCGCCTTTTTCATTTTTAACTCCTTGCATATAAACTCTTTGATTTTTAGAATTTACAAATATAAATACATCTTTTCCAGTTTTTTTTATCTCTTCATAAGTGTTCTTTATTTTTTCAACAGATTTTTCATTGTGACAATCAAATATGCTTTTTCCTATTAGATCTTTGCCCTTTTTACGATAATGGTCTTCTGCCTTTTTATTCATAAAACTAATAATATAATCATTGTTTACAAAAATTATATTATATGGGTAGCTATCTAAAATTCCTTTTACTATTTCTAATTTTTCCATGTTGTTTTTCTCCTTCAACTACTTGTACTCTGATTTCTATTTTAGTTAACTATATCTTGAATCTGATTTTTTAATTCTTCCAATTCTGTATCAAGAAATCCCCAAACCATATTTAAGTTTACCCCTTCATAATCATGGACAATTCTATTTCTTAAAGCTTTTAGACCTCTCCATTCAATATTAGGATTTTCCTTTATTGTTTCTTCACTGACTTTTCCCACTAATTCTCCAATTTGGCTTAAATTAAAAACGCAAGCATTTACTGTTTTTCTATCTTTGTTAAACTGTTCGTGAGAATACCCAGTTATAAATTCTTCAATTTCTTCAATATATTTTAAAACTTTCGTTAATATTATCTTATCTTTACTTCTCATAAATAACTACTCCTGTCTTTTCTATTTCTTTTTCTATTTTTGAATTTTTATCAATTTCAAGTTTTTCAATAACATCAACTTCTTTGTCTAGTTTTTCTCTTATTTTATCTACTATAGCAAAAAATTTTAACCCTTTAATTTTACCTTTGCTATCAATTAATATATCTATATCACTATTTTTAGTAGGCTTATTCTTGGCATAAGAACCAAATAATATTGCTTTTTCAACTTCTGTATTTGCTAAAATTTCATATACCATATTTTTTATATCTTCAATGGAATATATTTTTGTAGTCATATACTTGTCCTCCTTAATTTCTTCTTTTTTAATATATCACAATTTACTTTAAATTACTATATTTCGGCTTAATTATTTTGTAAATATTCTAAAATTTCATTTTTTATTTGTACTTTTTCTTCATAACTTACATCTAAATTTTCAATACTTTCTTTTATTAATAATGCTTTTATAAATGCTAAATTATGTATATACTCTTTGTTATTTTCTGTATTAATTTTTATCTGCATCTTACACCTCTTATTTTAAATGTATGCCTACTATTATTTAGCTATTCAAATATTGGGATTAATTTTTTACTAACAACTTTTAGGTATGACTTGACTATATAACACTTTATTATGTTATATTTTGTTCTTCACTATATAAGAGTGCAATTATAAAATGAAAATGAGCATTTTTTTAATTTTTATTTTTTCTTCATTAATTTAATATTGAGAATGTAAAATACCAAAAGTATAAATTTAATACTAACTTCTGGTATTCTTATTTTATATCCATTCTTTTATTAAATCTTTTGAAATATTCAAATTTCCTCTTCCTATGCCAATTTCTATATCTGGTTTAGGTTTTCCATGATAATCACTTCCACCACTAATATACAAGTTATTTTTTCTAGCATACTCTACTAAAATATCTTTTTTATTGTCATCTACTGATGAAGGATGAAAACATTCTATTCCATCTAATTTTGTTTCTTTTCTTAAATTATCTATAAACCCAATTGTATCTTCAAATTTATATTCAAATGGATGAGCTAAAAATGCTTTTCCTCCTGCTTGATGAATAATACCTACAACTTCTTTAGCTGAAGGTCTAAATTCAATATGGTTCATAAAATAGCTACTATTAGGATTTGATAAACCTTTTCTATAAAATATTCCCATTGATTTTGTAAATTCACCTAATATTTCATAATTTTCTTTGTGTCTCAATAGTTCTGCATAAATTAATGTTTCTGTAAATTGAGTTGCTTTTTTAGGCTTTTCTATTTTAGTTTCATCATATTTAAGTCCATATTTATCACATATATCCAACAATCTTTTATAAAATATTACTTGTTGTTCTCTTAATTTTTCTTCTGATTAATATTTTTTACACCATTCATTAATAATATCTGTATCTACATTATATCCTAATATTTCAATATTTCTTCCTTGTGACACAGCATTTTGTTCTGTTCCTCTAATAATCCTACCTGTAAAAATACTTTCCTTCATTGCTTTATCATTATATTGTTTACAGGTGTTATGATCTGTTATTGAAATGTATTCTAATTTTCTTTCTTCGCACATTTTTAGTATTTCTTTTACTGTCTTATCTCCATCTGAATAAGTAGTGTGCATATGTAAATCTACCATAACTTTCTCTTCTTTCTTATCAAA
Organism: uncultured Clostridia bacterium; assembly: GCA_949118805.1. Lineage (GTDB taxonomy): Bacteria > Bacillota > Clostridia > TANB77 > CAG-508 > CAG-269. Next base: position 2,992 of record CASAUJ010000006.1, read on the forward strand.
TTTATGTAATTATTGTATCATATTTTTTAAGTTTACTCAATAAAATTATGGTAATTTATAGATACTCTATATTGCTGACTGACAGAATTATTATTATATTTATTTTTATTAATATTATTATTATTTCCTTGTAAATTTTACAACTCTATAACTGTATTTTTTACTATTCCAGAACTGTAATTTTTACAATTCTAATGTCTAAATTTTTACTATAATATTTTCACACACTTATAGTATTTAATCAATTATAGTATAGTTTCATATAGGGGCAAAAATAGCCCACTATTTTTGCAGGAAGAGGGCGAGTCACAAATCGCCCATACACAGCTTAAAAACGAAGTTTTTAACGGGCTCACTATAAGAAAATTGGGTGCAAATTTGAGTCAGCTTCTTTTTTCCTATTATTTTACTTTATAGTTATGTTTTAACTTGTTTTTTTATAATTCAAATTCTTCTTCCTTCTTAATATGCTTTTTAGCTTTTCTTTTTTGTATTTTTATTGCTCTTTTGTAATGTTATTCTATCTGTTTTATATTTAGCTCGTCCATTTAAAATAATTGTTTCATTCAATATTCCTTTGTTTTTAATCTTAGAAAATACATCTGCAACATCTTCATAAGTAGCATGATAATTTCCTACTTTTATTTGATTTTTCAATGTTTCTTCCTTTTTAGAAAATGTTGTCATCATGGAAGGGGTGTTTCTGCTCCCTGCCCTGTAGTTAATTCTATTTCCATTCCATTTTCTTTAAAATATCCATTATGAATGGCTACATATTGTGGTGCATAAAACACAGAACGAGTTACTTCATTGACTTTTATTGTCCTCAATGTCTCCTTTTTATTGGTTTGTTTTCCTGTTGCAAAGATTCCAATTCCTATTGCTATAATAAGTACAATACTAATTCCTATGATTCTTTTTTTCTTCATATTACACCTCCTTATTTTATTTTATATATTTTATGTTATACATTAAAATATGTGAAAATGTTGCCAAAAGTTCCTTTTGACAACATCTGTACTTTTATTTAAATTTTTTAGAATGTTGGATCCATTTTTCTAATAGCAATACTCCTGTATACATGATTCCTGCTACAATTCCTAATATAATTACACTTGCCATAACCAAATCTAATTTAAATACTTGCCCCCCATAGACAATTAAATAACCGAAGTCCCGCTCTTGATACTAAAAACTCTCCTGAGATTACCCCTACTAATGAAAGTCCTATATTGACTTTTAAAGAATTTATAAAAGTGGAAAGATTAGCAGGTATCACGATTTTTCTTAAAATTTGAAATTTTGTGGCATGAAAAGTTCTTGCCATTTTAATTACTTCTTTATCCGTTTTTAAAAATCCATTTAAATTTTCTAAGATAGTTACAATCAAAGAAATTGCTTTCCATTTCTGGCTGCGACTTTTGGATTAGAGACTAGGGCTGTTTCCTCATAATTGTTTGAAAACAACCATTTTGTGCTTTCTTCTATTTTCGTATTCAAAAACTGATTTCTACTTTTTTACCTTCTCCTTTCATATCTTCAATTAATAATTTTAAAATATCTTTTTTTAATTTTAAATCTAAACATTCAAAAGTTTCAAAATAATTATGTATGATATCCATTAACAAATTTGCATTTTGTTTCTCATGTTTCTTTTTGGTTTTATTTTTTTCTATTCGTTTTAGTTTTTTCTCAATTTCCTTATTTTCTTCTTTTATTTTTATTAGTTCACTATTTACAAATTCTACAACTTCTTCTCCCATATTTTTTAAACTATGAATCAAATTTTTTATTTCTTCTTGATTTTTTCTATATTTTTTCCTTAATTCTTCTTGTTCTTGCTCTTGGTCATTTTCTTTTCCTATTGATAATTTTTTAAGTTCTTTCCCAATTTCTGAATTTGGTACAAATAAATCTTTTAATTTTTCTATTACTATTTTATCTAATGCTAAACCCGCTATATTTTTGCTATCACATTTTACTCCCTTACTTTTATCTTTTAGCTCACAAGTATAATAAAATCTTCTTGTCTTTCCTTTTTCTTGTTTTCCTCCTGCCATTTTCGGTCTCATATAAGAACCACATTTTGAACATTTTAAAATACCAGAAAATAATGCTTCATTTTTAATATTGGCTCGATATCTTTTATTGGCATTCTTTTCTATTAATTCTTGTGAGCGTACCCAATCTGCCCCATTAATTCTTCCTTTATGTAGTCCCACAGCAATAATCCATTGTGACATATCTCTTATTTTTTCTCCATCTAATTTATTGTATGCCATAAATCCATAGTTTCCATCAAATTTTGCTCGTTCTCCTTCTGCAAAAATCTCTTGTATTCCTTTTGATTTAAAATATTGAACGACACACTTATCATTTTTTGCATAGACAGGATTGGTTAGAATGAATCTTAATGTTCCAGATGAATAATTGGCTCCTTGTTTTGTTGTGATTTTATTTTGTAAAAGGTAAGTTTCTAACTTGGTTAGTGATTTTAATTCTCCAAATTTTTGATAGATTAAATCAATGACTTTTAGTTCTTCTTCTACTTCTACTAATTTACATGCTTTTTTCTTTTTCTTTTCTATTACATTTTCATTGTCTTGCTCGTAGATATCTACCAATTCATACCTTTGGCTAGTATATCCAGTAGGTGTTATTCCACCGAAGCCATCTTCCTGTCTTGGCAAGTTCTATCATATTATCTCTTATTCTTTCTGCTATGACTTCCCTTTCTAGCTGTGCAAATACACTAGCAATAAACATCATGGCTCGCCCCATAGGTGTACTTGTATCAAATTGTTCTTTGATAGATATAAAACTTGTATTCTTTTTGGTTAGTTCTTCCATTAAATTAGAAAAATTAGCAATATTTCTGCTAATTCTATCTAGTCTATAACAAATTAAAATATCATAAGGTCCTCTTTCTTCTTCTGCTAAAAATTTTTGAAATTGTGGTCTGTCTATATTCCCTCCTGAAAAACCTTCATCTTCATATATTACTATTTCTGTTTCGTATTCTTCTTTTGGATAGTTCTTTTTTATATATTCTTTTATTAGTTCTATTTGATTTCCGACTGAATCTCCTTTGTCTGTATATTTGGATTTTCTGGAATATAAAGCAATTCTGATTTTCTTTTTCATGTTTTACTCCTTGCTTTCTATTCTTACATTTATTTTTTTTCTAAATATTGTATTATCTTTTGTTTGATTTCTTCTTTTTCTTGATAACTTACTTCTAAATTATCAATTGTTTTTTTGATTAAAAATGCTTTTATAAATGCTATATTTTGCATAACATTTTCTTCTCTTCTATTTTTTATTTCTATTTCCATATAACACCTCTAAAAAACCGAATTTAAGATTTTCTACTATATAAAAAAGTGTATGCTATTTTTTAGGCAATAGCACACACTTTTTATTCTTTTATTTTTTAGTCTTCTACTTTTTCTGCATCTGTAATTTTTTGTATATCTTGTTTTAATTGTATAATATCATGATTTAACACATACCATATACTTTTTAAACTAATTCCTTCATAATCATGCACAATTCTATTTCTCAATCCTTTTATCATATTCCATTCAATAAAAGAATATTTTTGCATAGTTTCTTTTGAAATATTTTTTACTAATTCTCCTATTTGACTAATAGAAAAAACAGTTGCATCTATTGTTTTTTCATCATTACAAAATTCTTCAAATGTATATCCTTTTGTATATTTAGTAGCTTTATCGATATATTCTATCATTTTTATAAAAGAAATATATTCTTTATTTTTCATAAACTACCACCCCTGTCCTTTTAATTTCTTCATCTATTTTAGAATTTTCTATGATTTCTGTTTTTTCAAAAGCATCTACTTGTTTGTTAAAGGCTTCTTCTATTTTTGTAATCAAACTGAATAATTTAAATCCCATTAAAGTTTCTTTGGTATCTATTACAAAATCTAAATCACTATTCTTGTTTGCTGAATTTTTTGCATAAGATCCAAATAGAGTTACTTTATATACAGGCATATTATTTAATATATTTTTTAATATTGTTTTAATCTCTTCTATTGAATATATTTTTTCGCTCATATCTAAGTAATCCTCCTTTTCTTTTCGTTTTTAGTATAACACGAATCATAAAAAAATGCTATACTTTTTGATTAACTTATTGTTTGATGCTTTTGATACTTAATTTTTTACTAACAACTTTTTGGCATGACTAGACTATATAACAAATTTCTTGTTATATTTTAATTTTGATATTTGGTCTCTTCTCCTTCTTTTCGTCTTCAATATATAAGAGTGCATTTATAAAATGAATATGGTCATTTTTTTTAAAATTTTTATTTTTTCTTCATTAATTTCGGGTAATTATGTTTTAATATTTTATAGATTACTCCTTGTTTTTTAGGTAATACAATGATTTCCTCTTCTCTTATAATTTTTTGACATTCTTTTATATTATCTTCTAATTGTTTCATCACTTCCTTTTTTCTTGATGTCTTTTTTTCTGAACAATTTAATTGTTTAATTGCTAATTTTAATTTATGTATGATACAACTTTCAATGTCATTTTCTATTTTAGTATTTAATATTGCTATTGTTCTTTTTTCATCTGTCAGTATTTTACGTCGTTGTTATTTCTTATAATTTTATTAAATGCCGTTATGTTTCTACGTATCTTATGTGCTAATACTTCTATTAAACTATTTCCTTCTAGCAAATATTTTATGTCTTGCATATTATATCCTCTACTGAAAAATTTACTTGCTATATATAATTCTTCTTGATATATTTCTTCTATTTTAATGTCCATCTTTTTCTCTCTATCTATTTAATTTGTTATTTCATTCCTAACTATTATTAATGATTTTTATAAAGATAGAATTTCTTATCCTCGTATTGATACCTTATTTTTAGTTTGTGATGCTTTGAATATTAGCTTAAAGGATTTTTTGATGATGAAATATTCAAAGATGTTAAAATAAAAGATTAACATTATTAAAAGTCCAAAATTTTAAACCTTTATTACTTTTGGACTTTTGTTTCTTACATTATTTATAAACTATCTATCCTAATTTCAAATTGAAGTTTGCTTAATTGGATAAGGGGGAACACCGATATGGTGTTCCCCCTTGATAGAATAACTGATTTAGATTAGTTATTTTTTCTAACTAATGAGAAATAATTACGAACTTCTCTCTTTGCTTCTTTTGGCAAATCTAATGCTTCAATCTGATTACTATTACTTATCTTGTTATCTCCAAGGTATATAGCATGATTTTCTGATTGAATTTTAGTTATTTCATATCTTGCAACACATAATCCATTATGCTTTAACTTATAAGTCATGATTAAAACTATATTGCCTCTTTCAAGATAAATACTATTACCTACAGTGGGATGCTTTACTTTCTCTTCTGATAACACGATATACCTGATCTTATAAGTCTCCGGTATCGTTAATATTAATTTCTTTCCTAATATTGATACATTGCTGATAGTTGTATCTCCAACTTTCATCTCTTGATCAATAATCGAATTAGATCTCATATTTTGTAAAAGGCTTGCAATATCTAGCTGTGTTTCTACTTCCTCTGTTTCTGTTTCCTTTGTTTCCGTTTCCTCTGTTTCCGTTTCCTCTGTTTCCGTTTCCTTTGTTTCCGTTTCCTTTGTTTCCGTTTCCTCTTGTTCTGCTAGAACATTCTCTGCAATAATGTATTCTATACCATAAGCTCTAGCCATTGTAGCCATTGCATTATCTGCGGTATAAAGAATTACATCTTTCCCTTTACAAAAATTAAGCAAATTCTCATCTGTATAATTGCTAATATTTTCTGCTATTTCCACTTTTATCTTTTTGCCTTCTTTATCTCTGGCACTTTCAGCTAAAAGATGTCTTACATTCATACCTAAAATGCCTTTAGAAACTTTAAACTTTTCCAGTTCTTTTACAACATCAAGTAGTAAGATAACACTTGAATGACTCATAATAAAGTCAAATGCTCCCTTTCTTCCTAATGAACTTGTATCTACAACTAAACTCCTTTTATTGTTCCATTTCTTTTTTGCTTTTTCTGTTACTTTACCATCATTCTTATTAAGTAACTGGATTATCTTTTTGGCTACTCCCTCTGAATATCGTGTTTCGACTCTATACCTTATTTGATTTGCCGAAAGAGATAACATTTGCATTATCTCAGTTGTTGTTTTTCCTTCATTCACTGCTTTTCTGATAATTCTTGATTCCTCATATAACTTGTCGTTTCTTGCCATTTTCTCTCCTTTTGCTATAATTAATTTGTTAAAATGGTTAATAAGTTACAAATCTAAAGTTATCTATCCTCCTTTCATAGATATTAAAAATTTTAATACCTTTTAGCTTAAATATATTTATATTATACAATATTTACATAAAATTTGCAAATTGCTCATTGTATTACCTAATTACAATTTAAAATTATACTATTAATTCAAGCTTTATTTTTACATATTTCTAGCACCTTTGAGTTAACTTCTTCATTTGTCGTAAACAGACCACCGTTGCAATCGCAACTGCCATCACTATAATTGCTGGAGTTCCTGCTCCTACCCAAATAATAATAATGGGACCGTAATGCTACTTTGGGTAAACTATTTAATACTACTAAGTATGGCTCTGCTACTTTTGACAAAAAATCTGACCACCATAAAATAATAGCAATTAAAATTCCTAAAACAGTACCTAATAGAAATCCTACCATTGTTTCATACACGGTAATTCCTATATGTGTCATTAATTCATTTCCACTTAAATTCGTAAACGTCTGCCAGATTCGACTTGGTTGACTGGTAATAAAACTATCTATTATTTGTTGATTGGCTAAGATCTCCCATAAAATAAGAAATCCTAATAATATTGTAATTTGTGTTAAAAAAATGGCACATTTTTTATGTTTTTTCTTTCTTAAATATTGTTTTCTTTCTTCTGATATAAACTGTTTATTCATCCACTCCTAGCTCCTTCCATAAAGTATTAAAATATTGACTAAATTTCGGTTTTTCCCTACAATTGATTGGATCTCTATTTTCCATTTCAAAGTCAATTTTATGAATATCTTTTACGGTTCCTGGTCTCGCATTTAATACCACCACTCGATCTGACATACTAATCGCTTCTGAAATATCATGGGTTACCACAAGTGCAGTTATTCCTTCCCTTCGTAAAATATGATAAATATCATTTGTTACCATGATTCTTGTTTGATAGTCTAATGCAGAAAAAGCTTCATCCAATAATAGTATTTTAGGCTTAACAGCTAATGTTCGAATAAGTGCCACTCTTTGCCTCATTCCTCCTGACAATTCAGATGGATACTTATCTTTAAATTCGTATAAATCATACTTTTTTAATAATTCTTCTACATATTCCCTACTTTCTCTCTCTTTTTTTCCTTTTATTTCTAATCCAAACATTGTATTACTTAATATGGTTCTCCATTCCAACAAACAATCTCTTTGTAGCATATAACCTATTTTAGGAGATATCCCGTTCACATTTTTCCCCTTCTATGTAGATTTCTCCTGATGTTTTATCTTCTAGTCCTGCTACAACAGATAATAAAGTAGATTTTCCGCATCCGCTTGGTCCTATAATACTTACAAATTCTCCTTTGTTTATTCTTAAATTCACATTTTGTATGGCTAAAACTTCTCCTTCTTTGTTTTGGTATTTTTTACTTACATTCTTAATTTCCAGTATTTTTTCCATCTTTATGATCCCTCCCTGTTTTCTTCATTTTGGTCCTCTTATATTTTATGTAGAACACAAAAAAAGAGTTTCTAATTGTTCCCTAAAAAATTAATTTATGTCACTTTAATTACCATTAAAATCCTTTATGTCATTGCAGAAAATTTAGGAAAAAGATATAATAACTAAAATGAATAGGAAAGATACTTTTTTATTTTAAAAATAAGATATTATAGGGAGATGTTAAAAATGGAAGAAAAAAAGAAAAGCAAGAATCAAATAATAATAATAATAATAATTGTTCTCACTGTAATTGCTACTATTATTGGTATTGTAGTATTTATAAGTAATAAAGCAACACTATTAACACAAGAAAATTACACAGATTATTTAAAAATAAGTACACCAGTAAATGGAGGTGAACAATATACAATACATTTAGGAACAGATTTTAAAACTAACTATGTTAGTAAGGAAGATTTTTTTCAAAATATAGTGATGTCTGTTAATGTAAGTGGCACATCAGATAATTTTATCTATGAAGAGGTAGAGGTAGAAGTTCGTTTTGTAGGAGATTGTCCTTTATATCAATTAGTTAAAGCAGGAAGTTATAATTCAAGAATGGCAATAATAAGCCCTGTTTTTTCAAAAACAGGAGAAGTAACGCACATTGACAAAACACTTACTGTAAAATGTGATGTTTCAGGCAATATCAAATCAAGTAAAGAAAATTCCTATACAGAAGAAATTCCAAAAAAAGAAGATAAAAATAATTATATTAGTAAAGAAGATATCAGCAAAATAGAAAAAGAAATAAAAGTAAAAGGAAAAGTAAAAGCTAATAAATAAATTTACATATTTTCATAAAAAATTAGAAAGAAGATGTCCTAGGACATCTTCTTTCTAATTTTTATGAATCAAACTATTCCTTCTTTTTTCTCTCTCTTTTTTTGATCCACGTTATCTCTAGTATTACAATCATACCGATTCCAGCTAATTCTAGTAGAATCACAGCTATTGTTTGTTTCGTTAATACAATTTCTAATCCTGTTTTCACAGCTAGTAGAACAGTTGCACTAGAAGTATTATTCCTTTCATCTTGATCTTTAAATCCAGGACGATTTGTCAATCCTTCAATTGTGACTGTATTTCTCTTCTCTCCTAAGTTAAACTCACTCTTTGTCCAATCTAGAATCACTTTTAGTGCTATACTTTCTCCTGGTTCTATTTCTTTTTCTTCAAAAGTTGTTGTTGATAATTTGTTTCCCGATGCTTTCCAATATGTAGGATTTTTATTAGCATCAAAAGATAATCCTAATGGCATTCTATCTACAATTTCTCCTACACATCCTGCTACTTTTCCTGTGTTTGTAACCTTTATAACATAAGTTATTTGCACATTTTGCTTTGCAATTCTTTTTCCATCTACCTCTATTTTAGCAATTTGTTCTGCTCCTTTTGTCATTTGTTTTTTGACTCCATTGATTGAAAATTCAGAAATATATTTTTCTACTTTTAAATCAAATGGTAATCTCTTATTTCGAATCACTACATATTGAAGATCTGGTATGTCTCTTAAAGTGAAGTTTAATTCTCCAATTGGTTCATATCCTTCTGGTATTCCTGTTTCGAAAATAGTATAAGTAACAACTGGTAATCTTTCTTTGTAAGTATGAACTCCTGTATCATCAATCTGAATTACCGTTTCGCCTTCTGGATTTTTGATTTCTAACTTTCCTCCTGGTAATAATTCTTTGGAAATTTCATCAATAAAACGAATATCTAACTTTGTATAATCTTGCTCAATTACTTTTTCTTGTATTTCTGGAGTATCTTCTATTGTAAATTCTTCTTGTCCAATTGATACATATCCTTTATCTTTTGGATATTCCTTTTCCTTAATTTCATAGTCTCCAATTGGAATTTTTTCTATGATTTTTTCTTCTCCATCTGTAGTAAATTCATATATGACTTCTTTGGTTTCTTTGTCAATCACTTGTACTACTACATCTTTAATTGGTTCTTTGGTTTCTTTATCCACCACTGTAATTTTAACTTTTGTTACTTCATCTTGCATAGTTACAGTAGGAATTTGTTGTTCTTCTATTTCATCTGTATCTTTCTTTAAATCTGTTATCACACTTCCATCTAAAAGAATGGTAAATTTAATATCTTCTGCTGTTACATAACCTTTTGCTGGTTGTGCTTCATGTAAGATATATTCTTTTTCTGTTTCTAGCCCTTTTACATTATGAGGTTCTTCTTCTGTTACCCATTCTTCTATGATTTCTTCTCCCTCTAGTATTTGTAAAACACTACCTGGTATTGTTACTTTCTCTAATGATTCTCCTATTTTCTCTATTTTTTCAAAATTCACTTCTGTCTTTTTATTTTGTATTGTTAGCTTAACAGGATATTCTTTTTCTGAAGATATAATATCAGTTGAATCAATTTCTAATCTTTCCTTATTTTCAATATAACCTTTAGCTGGCTTCATTTCTAATATGTAATATCTTCCAATTGGTAAATCTGCTTTAAATTTAGCAAATCCATTTTGATCTGTAATTGCGGTTTCAATTAAAGTATCCTTGTTTAATAAAATAGTATTATCTTTACTTACTATATTTTCTGCTACATATAAGCCAAAGACTGCTCCCTGTATTGGTTCTCCTGTTTCTTGATCTGTTTTATAAACGCCTAATTGTTGTTCTTCTATAAATCCTTCTTCTTTTATTATAATTTCATTTTCTGCCTCTCCTGTTACTTGTTCTGTTTTTGGATTCTCTGGATCTTCTGGATTTTCTATGATACCAGTTGCTGTAACTGTTACTTTATTAGGTATCTTCTCTCCTATGATTCTATCTTCTCCTATGGTGTATTGATAGGTGATATCGATAAATTGTCCTATTTCTAATTGTTCAATTTTAAGGGTTTGTTTATCAATTTCTATTCCCCCTATTATTTCTCTAAATTGTCCTTGTAATAGATTTTCTTTTATCACAATATCTCGTAATATACTTTTTCCCGTATTGGTAACTTTTATTGTATAATTTACTACTTCTCCTTTTTGATAAATTTCCTTTTCTGCCTCTTTTGTTATTTCGATTTCTGATTTTTTCACTTCTACAACCGCTGTATCTTCTTCTGGAATCATTGGTTCATTCCTTAAAGTACCATTTAGTTGAGCTGTATTGGTAAAAGTATTTTCTTTATAATCTTCTGGAATTTGATACTGATATACAATCTCAATTTTTTCTCTTGGTTCAATTGTTCCAATAGCAATTACTCCATCTTTTACTTGTATTCCCTCTTTACTTGCTTTTAGAATTGCATTTGGCTTAATTTTTTCATCTGTTATAGTTGCATTTTCAATTGGTTCATCATATGGATTCATAGCTAACACAGTATATAAAGCAATATCTCCAGGTTTATATGATTTTTTATCAGCTATTTTTCGAATTGTAATTTCACTCCATATTGTTTCTTTTGCTTCATCAGTTACTGGTTCTAGCTCTTTTTCTATGATTTCTCCACCTTGTATTACAACTTTTTTGATTGGTATACCAGTAGCAGTTACACGATTGTCTATTTCTCCAACTTCTTCTTGTGTTAAATGAGAATGATAGATTAGTTGTTTCTCTTCTCCTATTTCAAGCGTTTCAATTATAATGGTATGATTATCCTCTTTCTGGGTACCTTCTACCTTTTCAAATTCCCCTTCAATCATACTTTCTTTTACAATAATATTTTTTAATAAGGTACTTCCTGTATTAGATACTGTTATCTTATAATCCACTACTTCACCTGTCTGGTATACCTCTTTTTCTGCCTCTTTTTTAACAGCAATACTTGCATTTGGTCTACCAACATTGGTTGTTTGTCTTTGATTGTCTATTGTCGTTGTATATTTTTCTATTGGTGTCAAATCATCACGAGCTTCTACTTTTACAACTGCTGTTTGTTCTTCATAATAGTACCCTTTTGGTGCTTCTGTTTCTTTTATTTCATATTCTCCTAATGGTAATCCTCTTTTTAGGAATAATTGTACTACATCTGGTTTGTTCTCAATTAAGTCATTTGTTATTTTTGTAATCATTAAAACGCCATCTTGGGTTTGTCCTTCTGCAATTTTAACGCCTGCTGATAGCATAATCCCTTGCTCTCCATCTGGATGAAGCATATCTTGTTTGGTATAGATTTCAAAAGTGGCTGTATCAATTTTTTGTCTTTCATACTTAAATTGTAAATTTCCTTCTTCATCTTGTTCTGTTCCAATAAATACTTCTCCTGTCTTTTCAATTTCTATTTGTCCTACCTTAGCAATATTACTTAAGGTTACTTTTTGAGTTTCTTCTTTGTCTTTGATTGTGAAATTTACCAAACCATCTAAGTCCTTTCCTTTTACGAGTTCATTTGGATCTGTTGTATCACTTTCAAATAGTAAGTCTTTCACATAGTTGTCTCTTTGTTTTTCTTCTTCTACCCAATATTTTTTACCAACTTCTAATCCTTTTACCTCAATTTCTCCCTTTTCATCTACATTATAGTGTCCAATGATATTTCGTTGTTCATCTTTTAAAGCTATTTGTGTGTTTTTTAAGCCAACTCCTGTTTCATAATCGACTATTTTTATTTTTAATTTGATCACCTGATTGGTAAAATCGAATTGTTTTGTAATTTTTATCACTTCTTGTCCTTGGTAAGTACAATCTAAATCTATAGTTTGTGAATTGGTAGCATAACCTTTTGGCGCTTTTAACTCTTTGACATAATACTTTCCAAGTGGTAAATTTTCATCTTGGAAATAAGCCTTTCCATTTTCTCCACTTGTTGCTTTTGCAATTAATTGATTGGCTCTTATGGTTTTTGTAGTTCCGTTTTGATCTATGTATTCAATCACTTCTTTAGTATATAATCCGAATTCTGCTCCTGCTAATAAAGTTCCTTCTTCTCTATCTTTTTTAGTAATCTGGATATCTATTTTTTGTCTTTCATTTGTATATTCTACCTCTTGATAAATAATCGCTTTTTCTTGTCCTTCATAAGCTAGTTCTACTTCTTTTCTTTCTGTGTTTAAGGTAAATCCCTTCCCTGCTTTTGTTTCTACCACATAATATTTTCCTAATGGTAATTTTTCAAAAATAGCCTTTCCTTCTGCATTGGTTTCTAATTCTCTGACAAGTTGATCTTTTAAGTATATTTTGTATCTTTCTCCATTTTCATCTGTCTGATTATCTTGTGTATAAATATCTTCTTTTGCATAAATTGCAAATTTGGCATCTGATACCACTCTTTTTGCATATTCAAATTGATAATTTCCTTCTTGTGGATCAACATAAGTTAAATATTCTCCCTGTTTTTCAACGGTTATCGTTCCTACTTGTGGAGAATTGCTTTGTTCCACAGTTATAATTGCATTTCTATTTCCTAAATCTGGATCTGTTTCATATACAACATTTGTACTAATGGTAAATGGTATAGCACTTCTTGGATTTTCCTCTCTTCCTGCTATTATATATCCTTCTGGTGCAGCTACTTCTCTTAATTCATATTCTCCTGGAAGTAATACCTCTGGTGTTAACAAATATCCTTCCTCTGTTGTACGATATGGATTTTCTTCTGTTCCATATTTTACTTTATTAGGATAAGTTACCCATTGTTCTATATATTGATGATTGTTTTTATCCCAAATTCGATAAGAAGCATTTGCTTTTAATACAGTTCTTTTAGTCGTATCATCTTTTTTTATAATTTTAATTCTTGCTTCAAATTCTCGGTCAATTGGATAAATCATTTTCTTTGGTGTTCTACTGTCTTCTTTTATTTCAACAATAAATGGATCGATCGTCTTAACATCTAATGGGGTTGTACTTTCTATTACAACATATTTACCATAAGCTAATTCTGGTGATATTACAATTCCATCCTCATTTGAGAATAATTCTGGTATTCTTTCTCCATTTTCATTTGTATGAAAAACTAATGCTGTTTGTTCCTTGGTAAAATCTACTGTTTTAAAATCATTTGGATTATAATTTCCATTTGAATCTTTTACAATTGTTCCATCTTTTACTTTGCTTAATTGACTAATTAAATAAGTTTTGAAACCTGCTCCTTTTAGAGGATTTCCCATTGTTGAATTTTCTAATAATTCTAATTTTGTTAATTGGAAGCTTTGTTTGATTACAGTTTCTTTTCCAATGACTCTTTTTTCTGCATTTTCATATCGTGGATCTGCTACTTGATTTTGGTATATAAAGTATGGTGTTGTTTGATCTCCTGGTACATAATAATGATCTTGATAGTATGCTTTTAGATTTACTTCATGTTGAGTATTATCTTTTAAATATCCTTCTGCTGGAATCACTTCTTGTATATAATATTTTCCTAAATATAAATCTTCCCAACTTATTTTTCCTTCTTCATCTGTTGTTCCTGTTGCAATCTGTTGTCCAGCTGAATATAATATATGCCCATCATCTGGCGATAAAATATCTTCTTTTGCATACAATCCATAAATTGCTCCTTGTAAAGTGGCGTCTCCTTGTGCAAAATCTTCTTCATAATCTGTATGATTATAATTTACTTCTTTGTCATTACTTTTAAAATCTATTTGTGCTTTTACTTCTGCATTTTTTATTTGTGTAGGATAAGAAAATATTTGTCCATTTTGTGTGATTTGAAATTCTGTTTCCCAATTACTTGTTGTATAACCAAATGGTCTACTTGATTCTACTACTTTAAATTTACCTAAATTTTGTGCATTATAATACATAGTTGCTGTATATGTCCCTTTCGTTCCTACTACCTTTTCTGTTAATTTATCTCCTCTTACTGTTGTCGCATCTATATGAGTTGGTACTACCCAATTATTCATAGTAGTTGACCACTCATATAAAGTAAATTCTGTATCTTCTTTGGTGATTATTTTATCTGTATTATAATCTCTTTTACTTACTTCTACTTTTCCCATATTAGGCATATTTTCTACTAATGCTTGTGTGGTTTGTCCCGCATACACCATTACTTTTTGTACAGTACTATTTAAGGTATAATTAGAAGGTGCTTGTAATTCTTTCATATAGTAAGTTCCTTCTCTCATTTGTGTTGCTAATATAGTCCCATTTGCTCCTGTTGTTAATCTTTCTTTTCCTTCTACTGGGGAAGTAGTTGCATTATCATAATAAAGTCCTACAACTGCTCCTGCTAATGTTTCTGAAGTAATTGCATTCCTTTTTGTAATTTGTACTTGTCCATAAGCTTTCGTTTTTACTATAACATTATAGTCTTTTGTTATATCTGTAAGTTGAATCGTTCCTCCTGTATAATAGTTAGCTACATTTTGTTCGACTCCATTAATAGTAATAGAACTTACATAATAACCAGCTTTTGGTGTAAATTGGATTGTTTTGTTACTATGGATTACCACTAATTCCCCTGGTGTTATAGTTCCATTGTCAATACTTGTTGTAACTCTGTACTTTTGTTCTGTTTTTACTACAATATTATAATTTTTTCTTATATTATTCAGTTGAATCGTTCCTCCTGTATAATAATTTGCTACATTTTGTGCTTCTCCATTGATGGTAATAGAACTTACATAATAATCTGCTTTTGGTGTAATTTGAATAGTTTTATTGCTATGAATATCTACTGTTTCTCCTTGTGTGATACTTCCTCCACTATCAATGTTTGTCGTTACATCATATTGTAATCCTGTAGAAACTGTGTTGGAATTTAATTGTGTATTATTATTTTGATTTTTAAAGTTATATAATAAACTTGCTCTATTATCTAAAGTACTTGCTGTAATCCCTTCTCCTGCTCCTGCTCTTACATAAACTGGTATATTAACATAGTAGATGTGTGAATAAAAATCCGCCTTATTATCCATAACACTTGTTTTTGCAGTTGCTTTTACTAAATTATTGTTTGTACTAATATCAAAATAATCTGTTTTATTTTGTCCATATTCATTGGTAATAGTGATTGCTCCATTGATGACTAGATTGCTATCTAATTGATCTGAAATTTCCACTTTATTATAACGTGTATCACTATATAATTGGCTATAAATTTGACTAAAGTTAATTAAAGTTCCATAATAGTTGTTTGGTATATATTGTGAAATTGTATAACTAAATCCTTCTTGTTCTTTTACTTTTGTTTTACTTACTGATTTATTAACTCCTTGCATTTCATAAGGATAAGGGGATACAAAACTATAAACAATACCACATCCTCTTCCTCCATATTGAAAACGATAAGTTGAATTACTAATATCTGTTGTAATAAAAGCAGAACTTTTATACCACATTCCTTCTACATTGGCAGGTAATGGTGTTACTTCCACACAAATTCCATTATCTCTTGCTGCTAATCCACCTTTAATGTTTGGACAAATATCAGTTGCTGTTTTATTGTCTTTCCAATAATAGATATTAGGAGTTCCTGTAAGTGGTTTTATTCCTTCGTTTCCTCCAAATAGTTTTCCATTATACGCTGGAATTAAATTGACTACATCTAAATCATAAACAAAATTATTGACACAATTAATTCCTCCCAAGGTTCCTGTATCTGTATTTCTATTATAAGTTCCTGAAAGATAATAAGTCATAGTAAAAATACAATCTGCCTCATTCGCAAATAAAGATAAATTAATTAAATCACCATTTTGGATTTTATCTTTTCGATCATATCCCACCGCTGGAATAGAAGCTTGATTGTTTAAAAATTCTGGCTCATAACAACCTATTGAAACATTACTTGAACTGCCATTCCATGCGTTTACATTATTTACTTTAATGACAACGTCTAAATTTTGCCCTTGTTTATTAACTGCACAATTAGTAATTTGTAAAATGGCCTCTTCTCCTTGACCAATTTTTATTCTAGGAAATTGTTTTCCATTGGATATATTCGTAGAATATGGTTGATCTGAATCAAGACGCCCTTTTATCATAATAACATCTGTTTCATTTCGATAAAATAATGTGGAATAAGAATATTCTAAATCCATCTTACTAATCGCAGACCAATCTCGATAGATAGTATTACCAGCCTTGGCTTCTCCCGTTATGAAGATACAAATCAAAAATGTTATAATGGCCATTATTATGTTTCTTATTTTTTTCATTTTGTTTTTCTCCCTTCTCGTGACGTTTCTCCTTCGCTTTCTTTTATTTATAATTTATCTATTTTATTGTACGAACTTTTCTTCTTATTGTAAATAGTTATTTTTTCCAATAAAAAAAGGTAACTCCGATCTCTTATCGGAAGTTACTTTTCTAAATTATGTTACATTTTTATTACACTTCTTTTATTTCTTGGTTACAATTTGCTAAAAAAACTATTTCTTCTTAGGGACATCCTGTCTTAGCAAAAATATAGTTTTAATTTACAATTGTTAATTCCTTTTTCATTTTTTCTAATTCTTCTTTTTGTATCTTTGTTATCTTTAATATCATGTTTTCATCAAATTTTTGATCCAACATATTTTTCATAATTTCTTTTTGGCTTTCTTTTCTTCCTTGTTCTATGCACTTCTTTTGGGATTCTTTCAACCTTTCAATTAATGTACTCATCACTTTTTCACCTACTTTTCTTTCTATTTTTTCAGCCCATTCTTGTTGCGTTTTCTTTTCTAGAATATGATCCAATAGGAAATGAACTTGATTTGCTAATTCTTTTAATTTTTCTTTATTCTTTGTTACTTTTATAATTTTTTCTATGCTTTTTATTAATTCCTCATCGTTTTTGGCTTTTTCTAAAAACATAGCATAAGCAAATATACTATCTTTTCTTAGTAAAACTTGTTTTGAAAATTTATTTATATCAATTAAATTATATTCTATATCTATTTTATATCTCTCTTCTATATAAAAGTTTTTTATCTGCTTCCATTTTTGATTTCCTGTGTAAATAATAATTGGAACAATAATGGGATAATTATTATTTCTTCCCATTTTTCGATTTTTTGTCCATTCTCTCATAATATCAAGACAACGATTTAGAACTCGATAAGATATCTTATCATCTACAATAGGTTGATGTATGATTAAAAAAAATATATCTTGATTTTTTAATCGATATACAAAATCTATTTCTTCTGTTCGATCTTTTTTCATCCTATAACAATTGTTATAGGAAACTAACTCTTCTTTTATTTTTTCTCTTGGTTCTACAAACTGATTAATTAGTTGTCTTGCTTCTTTTTTGTCTTGTAATATATTTTCTACTAAATTATCGTGGAAATCTTTCTTTTTTTCTTCCTCTAGTCTATATTTTTCACTTTCTTCTGCTAATTGCATAATCGCATGCAATCGAAACATATGAATACTTTTGATATATTGTCCATAAGTAAATACTTTCAATATCACTCCTCCTATTTTACGTTTAAGATTATTTTTATTCATTTGAAAATTTTTCTAGCTTCTATCACTTTCTTTTTTCCCTTTTAAAATATTATTTTTGGATTTTATTTTGAATTAATATTGGAATTAAAATTTATGGAATTGAAAAACAATTTTATTAAAACATGAAACCAGAAGATTTGCAAGTGTTTTTACAAATCTTCTGGTGTTTCGACAGTATTTTTCATCTTTCTACATTACTCTCCTACTGATGTCTCAAAATAATTACTAATTTCTTCTAATCCTGCAAAACTCTTTTGTCTGAAAACTTCATATATAACGATATTAACCGAATTTGCTAAATTCAAAGAACGTAGAGTTGGTCTCATAGGAATTCGGATGGTTTGACCAATATATTTTTGTAGAATCTCTTCTGGTAACCCTTTTGTTTCTTTTCCAAATACTAAAAAGATTTCATCCATTTCTTGATATTTTGGTTGAGAATAAACCTGTTTTCCCTTTGTCGTCACAAAAAACATATTTTTTTCTTTTGGGGAATAGGTTTCTAAAAAGTTCTCAAAGGATTCATGTTCTTCTATTTCTACTTTATCCCAATAATCCAATCCTGCTCTTTTAACAGATTTTTCAGAAATGTCAAATCCTAATGGATGGATTAAATGCATTTTAGCTCCTGTTGCTGCACAAGTTCTTGCAATATTTCCGTGTATTTTGTGGAATTTCTGGTTCTACCATTACTACATGTATTTTCACACTTTTTCCTTCTTTCTATTTCTATCATTTATTTTCTTTTTTGTCTTACATATTCATATAATATAATCCCTGTTGCTACAGAAGCATTTAGGCTCTCTGTTTTCCCTAACATTGGAATTTTTATTTTCTTATCTGCTAAAGTCTGAATTTCTTCTTTTACTCCATTAGCCTCATTTCCTATGACAATCACTTTTTTATGATAATCTACATCATAAATTGTGTTTTCTGTTTGTAATGATGATATTATGATTTCAAATTTATGCTTTTTGATTTCCTTTAATGTTTGTTTTAAATCTTCACATTCTATTATTTTTATTCTAAAAATAGCTCCCATTGTTGAACGTACTACTTTAGGATTATAACTATCTGCTGTCCCTTTGGAAACTAAAATTTGTGTTAATCCCACACTATCAACAGTTCTTAATATAGTACCTAAATTTCCTGGATCTTGCACATCATCTAAAGCTACTATTACTTCTTGTGTATAATCTATTTCTGGATTTTTCCCATTTTTTTCAATGACACCTAAGATTCCTTGTGGTGTCTGTACTTCTGACAAATATTTAAAAATATTTTCTGATACATAAATACACTCTTGTTTCGCAATTTCATACATCAACTCTTTGGGAATCACAGCATTTTTTTCACAATCCTCACATAAAATAATCTGTTTGATCGTAGCTTTCTCTTGAATTGCCTCCTCCACTAGTTTGATTCCTTCAATCACGTATTCATTACTACTATCTCGATATTTTTTATCTTTTAACTTTTTAATGTGTTTTACCCATTCATTTTCTTTACTGGTTATTCTTTGCATTCTTTTCTCCTTGTTTTAAAAAGTCTGTTACGTCTTGTAAAATTTGACGTTCCTCTTCTGTTTTCATTCCTAAAGTTATCATTGGTTTGATTCCTGCTGAAAATTTTATTTTGTTTCCATAGTTTTTGACTAATTCATTTAAATCTAATTCAAATTGATTTGGTTCAAAAGTAAATACTACTGCATTTTTTTTACTTGTTATTTTGGTGATTTTTAATTGTTTAGCTAGGTATTTGATTCTAGCTATTCCAATTAAATTTTCCACTTCTTTTGGTAGATTTCCAAATCGATCTATCATTTCATCAATTATATCTTGAATTTCTTCCTCATTGTGACATAAAGCAATATTCTGATAAATTTCTATTTTCTGATTTGCATCTGGTATGTATTCATCTGGTATATAACTGGTTACATTTAAATCTATTTGAATTTCTAATTCTGGTTCTAATTTAATTCCCTTCATTTCTTTTACTACTTCATCTAATAAACTACAATAAGTACCATATCCTACTTGTTCTAAATGTCCAGATTGTATTTCTCCGTAGTAGGCTTCCAGCTCCTCTGATCTCCAAATCTCTCATGGCAATTTTGAAACCAGAACCAAATTCTGTAAATTCTTTAATGGCTTTTAGTCTTTTATCTGCTACCTCTGTCAATAATTTGTCTTTTTTATAAGTAACATAGGCATAAGCTTGTTTATCTGATCTTCCAACTCTTCCTCGTATTTGATATAATTGAGCTAATCCCATTCTATCTGCATTTTCAATAATAATTGTATTGGCATTTGGAATATCAATACCTGATTCTAAAATAGTAGTACACACTAGTACATTCGTCTTTCCTTCCATAAATTCTTTCATAATTTCTTCAATCTTTGTTCCTGTCATTTTCCCATGGGCATAAGCTACCTTTGCTTCTGGCACTAATCTTGCAATATTTCCTGCTTTTTTTTCAATTCCTTCTACATAATTGAATAAATAAAATATTTGCCCCTCTCTTTCTAACTCTTTTGTAATGGCCTCTTTAATTACTTCTTCATCATATTCTAATACATAAGTCTGAACTGGTCTTCTATTTTGTGGTGGTTCGTAAATAACAGACATATCGCGAATTCCTACAATTGACATATGCATGGTTCTTGGAATAGGCGTTGCTGTCATTGTTAAAACATCTACATTGGTCTTCCATTGTTTTATTTTTTCTTTATCTTTTACTCCAAAACGATGTTCTTCATCAATAATTAACAATCCTAAATCTTTAAATGCAACATCTTGACTAAGCACTCTATGAGTTCCAATTACAATATCTATTTCCCCTAATTTCAATTTTTTGATGACTTCTTCTTGGTATTTCTTGCTTTTAAAGCGATTTAATATTTCTACTGTAATGGGAAAATCTTTCATTCTTTCTTTAAATTCTTGATATTGTTGTTCTGCTAAAACAGTAGTTGGTGCTAAATAGGCTACTTGTTTTTGATCCATAACAGCTTTGAAAGCTGCTCTTAATGCTACTTCTGTTTTCCCATATCCTACATCACCACATAAAAGTCGATCCATTGGTTTTGTCATTTCCATGTCTTTTTTTACTTCCTCTATACATCGCAATTGATCTTCCGTTTCTTGATAAGGAAATTTTGCTTCAAACTCATTTTGCCAAGGCATATCTGGATGAAAAGCAAACCCTTGCATTTTGTCTCTTTTAGCATATAATTCAATCAATTCTTTGGCTATTTCACGTAAATTATTTTTTACTTTTGCCTTGGTATTTTCCCACTCTTTTCCACCCAAACGATGGATTTTAGGTGGTATGGTTTCTCCTCCAATGTATTTTCGAATGGAATCCAAATCACTGGTTGGAATATAAAGAATATCATCATTTTTGTATTTTATTTTAATATAATCTTTGATGGTTCCATCTGCTTTAATGGTATTTACTCCAATATAAATTCCAATTCCATATCTTTGATGAACGATATAATCTCCTATTTTCAAATCTGCAAATACTATCTTTTCCGCTTCTTTAAAGTCACGATTAACCATTCTTCTTTTTCTTTTTTCTCCATCTACTAATTCATCTGCTACAATTACCAATTGTTTTAATTCATAATCTTCCATCCCAGAAGACAATTTCCCAATTGAAATGGTCACAATTGGCTGTGTTGATTTCGCAATAATAGTCTGATTTAATTTTTCTTCTATTTTATTCGCAATTTCTTTTTCATCTAATAGTTTTTGTAGCTTTTTTGCTTTTTCTTTGGAAGAAATTAATAAATAAATTTTTTTCTTTTTTTGAATCGCTTTTTTTAGATCTTCTAAAAAATCTTCCAGATTACTTTTATAATAATTTACTTCTCGATATTCGAAAGAATAGTTTTCGACTGCTAATGGGTTCCTAAGATCTTGTTTCTCCATATAAATAGTTTGTCTTTTTTCTAGTATTTCTACTATTTCTTCATAGGTTAATTGATTTTCAATTGCTTCTGGTATAATCTTTTCTTTTTCAACTAAAGTTTTTATTAAATTATTACGATCTATTGCAATATTCATAGCTCTTTGTTTTATTTTCCCAACTTCATCTAAAAATATACCATAATGATTGGATAAATAATCTAATATAGTTTCTTGTTTTTCATAGAAACAATCAAAATATTTATCCATTTTGCTTATATAATTACCTGCTTTGATCTGTTCGATGTCTTCTTGTATTATTAATTTTTCTTCTCTTTTTTTGGTTTGTATTTTTTGACAAATGTTTTCTATTTCATTTTCTAAAATATATTCATGTGCTGGGTATATGGTAGTTTTTTCTAAGGTTTGAACCGATCTTTGGCTAGTTATATTAAAATTTCGAATGGAATCTACTTGGTCTCCCCAAAATTCAATTCTAACTCCTGTCATCTCATTTGTTGCAATGTCAAGAATATCTCCTCTTACACTAAATTGTCCTCTTCCTTCAATTAACTCATATCTTACATATCCTAGTTTGATTAATTTTTGTTTGATTTCTTCTAGGGAATAACTTTCTCCTAATTGGAAGGTTAATTCATTCTGATATAAAGTATTTTTACTTGGCAATTTCTGCAAAATAGCTTCTATGGTTGTTACAACAATAAGATTCTTTTTGGTTTTTATCTGATTCAAAGCTTCAATCCTTTGGTAAGGAAGTTCTTTACTTTCTGCTATATAGTCATAAGTAACAATTTCTTTTTTCGGAAAAAATACAACCTGTTCTGTAAAATATTTTAGATCTTCATATATTTTTTTTGCTTGTATTTCATTATATGTAATAATAGCAATTGGTTTTTTTCCAAATTCATGGATAGCTGTTTCTATTTGCACCATGCTAACGTCAGTTAAGCCCGATATTACGATCGGACTGGTTTTATTCTCAATTTGTTTTAGTAAATCAATAAATTTTGCTGATTTCCCAAGTTCTCCTAAAATTGTATTCATGTTTTTCTCCTAGTAGCTAAATTTTTTTTATTATACTATATTTTATGCCAAAAGAAAAGCATTTTTTTACTTACTGTAAATTTTTCTAAATACTTTCCCTCTTTTGCTTTTTATGTTGATTTATGATATAATATAAGTGTATCTAAAATTTTTGCACAAAGTCCATCTATAAAAGATGGCAGAAAGGAACAGTTTATGTTACATCTTTATTCTATACCAAATGAGTGTAAGCAGTGTAAAGGATCATGTTGGGATCCTAAAAGCCAGAAAAAAACACAAGAAAATGCAAGAAAGCTTTTCGGAAAGCTTCCTAACAATTGTGTTAACGGCACAGATAGTATTGTCCGTTGTCCTGCCGCACGTGGTTTGCTTTAAAGCTGTTCTCGGGAGCCAGTTCTTCTAGCTCCCTCTTTTTTTTACATTTTTATCACTAATTTATTGAACTTGTTATGAATATAATTTTTTAGTTTTATCATAAATTCCTCTGGTTTGATTTCTCTTTTTGCTACCATATCCAATCCTTTTTCCCAACTTGCTGTTAATTTAGGATTTAACATGTCTGGCATAGAAGCAAAAACAATATCATAGATTTTTTCTCCTTTTTCTGTTGGTGTAATAATTTGCGTTTTAGTATTAATTTCTATATAGCTAATTTTTTCTAGTTTTTTCATAATTTCTGCTCTTGTTGCACTGGTTCCAATTCCAGCTCCTTTGATCTGTTCCCTTAGTTCTTCTTCTTCGATCAGTTTTCCCGCATTTTCCATAGCTAAGATAATAGATCCTGAATTATATCGACTTGGTGGAGAAGTTTCTGCATCCTTTATTTCGAAATTTTTCACTTCTATTTTTTGTCCTTTTTTCCATTTTTTTAACATATCTAAATTATGATTTTCTTGTTTTTCTTCTGTTTTTTCCTCCTCTTTCTTTTCTTTTTCTGTGGATTTTGGTTTTAAAATTTCTAAAAATCCTTGTTTTACACATACTTTTCCACTCCCATAAAATGTTTCATTTTCTACTTTTATAGTTACTTGTATTTTGTTATATTCTGCTGGCGGATAAAAGATGGCTAAAAATCTTTTTACAATTACTTTATAAATTTGTTTTTGCAAGTCAGGTAGTGTGGTATAATTCTCAAATCCTTGTCCTGTTGGGATAATGGCATAATGATCTGTAATTTTACTATCATTTACATACTTTGTTTTTTCTAAATTAGTGCTATATTTCTCATTTATCATTTTTTGAAGATAACCTTGGATTTCTTCCTCTTTTAATCCTCTTGCTATTCCATTTAAATTTTTAGAAATTTCTTTTGCTACTGCTGTTGAAAGAACCCTAGCATCTGTTCTAGGATAGGTTACTAGTTTTTTTTCATACAAATTCTGGATGATTTCTAAGGTTTCATCTGGTTTAATTTTAAACCTTTTGGTACATTCATTTTGGATTTCTGCTAAATTAAATAACAAAGGGGCATTTTCTTTTTGCTTTGATTTTTTTAGTTGCTCTATGACAGCTTCTTTTCCTGTTAAATTAGTAATTACGTCTTTTGCCTCTTCTTCTTTTTTAAAACCAGATTCATTATAAAGTTTAGGAGATTCGTATACCATTGATTTTTCATTTACTTTCCATTCCGCCTTAAAAGAATCTGTTTCGTCTCCAAATTCTCCTATTATTTTATAATATTTTGTTTTGACAAAATTTCTAATTTCTCTTTCTCTTTCCACAATCATACCCAATACACAAGTCATAACTCGTCCAACTGATATAGATGCTTTGTCTTCTTTTAAACTTTGTGCTAATTTTCTTCCATAAATAATGGATAATAGTCTTGAAAAGTTAATCCCAATTAAATAATCTTCTTTGGCTCTCAAGTAAGCACTGTCAGATAAGCTATCATATTCTGATAAATCTTTTGCCTCTCGAATTCCTCTTGTAATTTCTTCTTCTGTTTGAGAATCAATCCATACTCTTTTCATTTTTGCCTTAGGATTTGGCTTTGCCATCATAAAGACTAACCTTTGTATATATTCTCCTTCACGTCCAGAGTCTCCAGCATTATAAATTTCTTCTATTTCTTCTCTTCTCATTAATTCTTTTACAATTTGAAATTGATTTTGTACGGCTGGAATGATTTCATATTTCCAATCTTCTGGAATAAATGGCAAGGTTTCTAATCGCCACCATTTCAGTTTTTCATCATATTTTTCAGGATAACTCATGGTAACCAGATGTCCTACACACCAAGTTATAATCCAACTTTCTGATTCCAGATATCCATTTTTTCGATTGGTTGTTATTTTTAATGCTTTTGCAAATTCCATTGCAACCGATGGTTTTTCTGTTATTAATAATTTTTTGCCCAAACTTACTCCAATTCCTTTCTTGTTCAATCTTTAAAGAATGTCCCCTTAATCCCCTTTTTAGGGATTTTAAAGAGCGTCCCTTAATTCACTATTTGCGATTTCTTTTACTTTCTCCATTTCTTGCCTGGTTTCTGGTAATTCATAATGAAAACGATCAATCATACGAGTTATGTAGTTATTTTCTTTTATCCTTTTTAATGTGCAAGGAAAGTTAATATCAAATAGAAAAGAGGCAAATCTTAAAATTTGATCGGTTCTACTAATTCTGTTTCGGTTGTCTGCTAGTTTATGTTGATAAAAATCTTCTAACATCTTTGGCGATAAAGTTCCTTTTTCTATTTCTTGTATGTCTTCTGGTTGTTGCCAATAAATTGAAATTGCTTCATAGAAAAGATCTAATTTATCAGCATCTCTTATGATTTTGCTAAATAATTCTTCTTCTTTTGTTAATCCCTCTGTTATTTGATATCGGTTATGTTCATAGATAGCAGTAAAAATAATTTTATCATATTGATTCTCTTGGATATATTTTCTGATATAATTGTCTTTTTTTAAAATTTCTACTCCTGCTTCTCCATGATTAAATTGTGTGGTGGTATCTAAAACAATAGAACTGATACTAGTATGAAATAATTGGTATTGTTGAAATCTTCCTATGTCATGTAAGAGCCCTATTAATTCCGCTAATTGAATTTGTTCCTCTGTTAATTTTAACTGGGTTGCTAGGTCTTTGCTTATTTTAGAGACTCTTAAAATATGATCTAATTTTCTTGGGGCTCTGAAATTTTCTGTTTCTTGTTTTTTAACATATTGAATTAATTCCTGTCTTGCTTTTTCAATATCAATCATTTTTTTCTTCCCTTTCTTTATTCTTTTTCTAAATATTCTTCTACTATGGCATAAATTTTTTTCATTCTTTCTTTGGTTTCTTCTTCTTCAAAATGAAAACGATGATATAATTTTGAGAAATATTCTTTTTCTTTTACTATTTTTTTTATTGGTTGGTAATGCAAGTCATAAACATAAGCAAAATGACTTACCAATACATCCATTGCTGTTTTTCGGTTAGCATAACAAATGGATTTTTCTTCTATAAATTCTCGATAAATTTCGTCTGATATTTTTTCTTTTTCGAGATTTTCATTTCCCCATGCTGTTTCTTTTTTTTGAAATGTTAGCATATAAAGAATGTCTGCTTTGTCAGCATCTCGAATTATTTGGGTATACAATAACTCCCTATTATCGGCTGTTTCTATCTTTTCTTTTCCTCGATTGTGATTTAAAATGGCTTTTCTGATTATTTCATCATATTGTTCATCTTGTATAAAATTTCGAATCATTCCTTCTTGAAACAAAATTTCTACTCCTAGTTCTCCATGATTTACACTTTTCTCATCTATAAAAGTATTATATCTTCTGACTTGCTCAAATCTTCCTATATCATGTAATAATCCAATTAACTCTGCTAATTGAACCTCTTCTTCTGATAAATTTAAACCTTCTGCAATTTCTTTGGCAATTCCAGATACTCTTTCGATATGTGCAATCTTTACTCGAATTCTGTCATTCTCATAGTCATATTGTTTCACAAATTTCTTTAGTTCTTGCTTTGCTTTTAATAGATCTATCATATTTTACACCTCTTTTGTTGTATTGTATCATTTTCATTCTCTTTATTCAAGAGTGTTTTTTAGCTTTTTCATAGGTCTTCTTCTTGCTCATTTCTTTCTATAAAATTCATAAAAACCCTTGAAACTGCTCACTTTTTATTATATAATAGGAAAAATTAGAAAAAGAAAGGAACCTCATTTATGGAATATAATTTTAACGAAATCGAGAAAAAATGGCAAGATTATTGGGATAAAAATAAAACCTTCTTTACTGATGTATGGGATTTTTCAAAGCCAAAATTTTATGCTTTAGATATGTTTCCCTATCCTTCTGGACAAGGATTACATGTAGGACATCCAGAGGGCTATACGGCGACTGATATTGTTTCTAGAATGAAAAGAATGCAAGGATATAATGTGTTACATCCTATGGGTTGGGATGCCTTTGGACTTCCTGCTGAACAATATGCTATCAAGACAGGAAATCATCCAGCTGGTTTTACAGCAAGTAATATTGAAACTTTTAAAAAACAACTAAAAATGCTTGGCTTTTCTTTTGATTGGGAAAAAGAAGTTTCTACTTGTGATCCAGATTATTACAAATGGACACAATGGATTTTTAAACAATTATATGAAGATGGTTTAGCAAAATTAATCGAAATGCCTGTTAACTGGTGTGAAGAGTTAGGTTGTGTTTTATCTAATGATGAAGTTATTAATGGAAAGAGTGAAAGGGGTGGATTCCCTGTTATTCGTAAAAATATGAAACAATGGGTATTGGACATTCCTCAGTATGCCGATATTTTGTTAGATGGTTTAGAAGATCTTGACTGGCCAGAATCTACAAAAGAAATTCAAAAAAATTGGATTGGAAAATCAGAGGGTGCAGAAATTACTTTTGTTGTTGATCATCCTAATAATTTCAACTTTACTGTATTTACCACTAGACCAGATACTTTATTTGGCGCTACCTATTGTGTTCTAGCACCAGAATTGGACTTAGTAGAACGAATTACTACTCCAGAGCAACATTCTGCTGTTGAAGCTTATAAAAAATTGGCAGCTAGTAAATCAGATCTAGAAAGAACTGAATTAAATAAAGATAAATCAGGTGTGTTCACTGGTTCTTATGCAATTCATCCAGCAACTGGAAAGAAAATTCCTATTTGGATTTCTGATTATGTTCTAGCAACTTATGGAACAGGATGTATTATGGCTGTTCCTGCTCATGATCAAAGAGATTATGAATTTGCCACTAAATTTGGAATTCCTATTATTCCTGTATTAGAAGGTGGTAATATTTCAGAAGAAGCCTTTCTTGGTGATGGCACTCATATCAATTCTGATTTCTTAAATGGTCTAAATAAAGATGACGCTATTTCTAAAATGATTCAATGGCTAGAAGAACATAAAATTGGTACAAAAAAAGTAAATTATAAACTTCGTGAATGGATTTTTGCAAGACAACGTTATTGGGGAGAACCAATTCCAATTGTTTATTTGGATAATGAAATGAAAGCATTAGCAGATTCTGATTTACCTTTAGTTTTACCACAATTAGAAGATTATGCTCCTTCCAAAGAAGGAAATTCTCCTCTTGATAAAGCAACCAATTGGGTAAATGTCGATTTTGACGGTCATTCTGCAAAACGTGAAACAAGTACCATGCCAGGTAGTGCTGGTTCAAGTTGGTATTTCTTAAGATATATTGATCCTCATAATGCTGATGAATTAGCCAATAAAAAATTATTAGATCATTGGATGCCAGTTGACTTATACGTTGGTGGTCCAGAACATGCAGTAGGACATTTGTTATATTCTAGATTTTGGAATCATTACTTACACCAAAAAGGAGTGGTTTCTGTAAAAGAACCTTTTGCTAAACTTCGCCATCAAGGTATGATTTTAGGAACCAATGGAGAAAAGATGAGTAAATCAAAAGGAAATGTTATTAATCCTGATGATATGGTAAAACAATATGGAGCTGATAGTTTACGTATTTATGAAATGTTTATGGGACCAATTGAAAGCGCAAAACCATGGGATCCAAATGGAATTGACGGTTGTAAAAAATTCTTAGATAGGATTTGGAGATTGTATACTGAATCTGGAAAAATCAAACAAGAATCAAATGTAAATCTTGAAAGACTTTATCATTATACGGTAAAGAAAGTTACAAATGATTATGAAACCATGAATTTTAATACCGCTATTTCTCAAATGATGATTTTTATGAATGCAGTTAATAAAGAAGAAATTTTTCCTCTTTCTTATGCCAATGGATTTTTACAATTATTAAATCCTGTTGCTCCTCATATTACAGAAGAATTATGGCATATTTTAGGGCATGATAATACCATTTCTTACGAAAAATGGCCTACTTATGATGAGGAAAAAACAATAGCTAATGAAATTACTTTACCAATTCAATTGAATGGAAAATTAAAAGCTACTATTTCAATCCTCCCTGATGAAGAAGAATCTTCTATCAAACATAAGGTTCATGAAATCATGGATGCAAAATTAGATGGTAAAACAATTGTGAAAGAAATTTATGTTAAAAATAAAATTTATAATATTGTTATAAAATAAAAAAAAGACGATTAGTACTTATTATTTTTGTTCTAATCGTTTTTTTAATTGCCAAAATGTGAGGATGCTAGATAGTCTTTTATTTTAAATCATCCTAATTCTTTTAATGTTTCTGTCTTTTCTCTTTCTGTTACAAAACTGTAAACAATATTTAATACTCCTGAAATATATATTCCTTCTTTTTATAGTATAATAAATGTAGATTATACTAAGGAGAATTGTCTATGAGTATCGAAACAGATTTAAAAAAAGATGGAATTGAAGTAATTGAAACACTAGATACTTTAAAAATTAATTCATTAGCTAAAAATATCTCACAAAAAATTTGTGAAACTTTTCCTGATTATGGTTTTCAGCAAAATGATTTATTTATTAAATTATCTAGATTAAATATGTATAAAGCAAAGATGCCAGAAGGAATGGCAGAAGCAAATTATTTCTATAAAAATGCTTCTATCTACTTTAATGAACACATTTCTGATGAAGATTTAGAAGAATTTGCAATTCATGAATGCATTCATTTTATACAAGAGGTAAAAGATAAGAAAAATTACTTAATTAGAATGGGATTATGTGATTATACAGAGTTTAAAGTTTATGGATTAGGGCTAAATGAAGCTGCTGTACAATTAATTTCTTCAAAAATCAATGCCATTCCAAAAGAATATGTAAAATATTTTGGGATTAGTTTCGAAACAACCAGTCCTTCTTATTATCCTTTGGAATGCTGTTTAGTAAATCAATTAGCTTATTTAACAGGAGAAGATGTTTTGTTTGAAAGTACACTAAAAAGCAATGACCATTTTAAAAATACTTTTTCTGAATTAACTTCTCCTAAAGTTTTTATGGCAATCCAAAATGCAATTGATGATATTCTTAATCGAGAAGAAGATATTATAAAAATTAATAATAAGATTGTACAAATTGATGACCGAAATAAAAAAGTAGACGGTATGATTGAAAAAATCGATGAGTTGAAACAGGAAATTACTTTAACTTTTATGAGAACACAAAATCTCATCATTTCTAGTTATTTTAATCATGCTTTTGATAGGATTTCTGATCTAGAAGGAATTGAAAATTATCGAAGAAAGTTATATACGTTTAAAGATTTTATTGGTTATACAGAAGGTTATACATTTTTTAATGATTATTATATTTCTAAAATGGAAGAATTAGAACATAAATATAATTTATTGGAAAGTGGTGAATTTGAAACAGCCCTTAAAGTAGTAACCAAAAAAGAAAGTCGATTCGTTCGTGTCCTTAAGACTTTGAAAAAACTTATTTTTGGTACATCAACTGAAAAAGAAAAGATAACAGATTAAATTTCTTTCTAAAAAAGCAGAATCTCTTATTCTAACGTGATTCTGCTTTTATTTTTTCTACGATATTTTTTGCTGCTTCTCTTCCTGAATAGGCTGCCCAAGCTACTGTTCCTTTCATGCCAGCTAAATCTCCACCTGCATATATTTTAGGATTTGAAGTTTCATATTTTTCATTTACTTCAATATTTCCCCATTGATTGGTTTTTAATCCTAATTCTTTTACATATGGCTCTACTTCTGATCCAAGTGCCATAATTATATAGTCTACTTTTATTTTATAATTACTTCCTTCTCTGTTTACAGGTACTAATCTAGTATCCTTTTCTTTTTGGATCAAATCTGTTTTTATTAGTTCTACTTCTTCTACTTTGTCCTGTCCTATTATTTTTACAATATTATTTTGAAATAAGAATTTAATTCCTTCTCGTTCTGCCTCTTCTACTTCTTTCTCTTCTGCTGGCATTTGCTCTCTTGCCCTTCGATAAATTACTTTTACTTCTTTGGCACCTAATTTCTGGATGGTTCTTGCACAATCCATCGCTACATTTCCACCGCCAATTACTGCCACAGTTTTGTCTTTATATTCAGGATGTAATTTATATTCTAACAATTCGTTTCCACCAATTACTCCTTTTAAAGATTCTCCTTCTACTTTCATTTTGCAAGATCGATTCGCTCCTATACTTAAAAATATGGCATCATATTCATTTTGTAAATCTCTTAAGTGGAGATTTTTTCCAAGTTCTTGATGGTATTTTACTTCTATTCCTAATTGTAATATTTTGTTGATGGTTTGCTTTACAATATTTTTTGGCAATCTAAATTCTGGAATTCCATGTACTAATAATCCACCTAAATAATCATATTTTTCATATATGGTTACTTGCATTCCTTCTTTTGCCAAAAAAGCACTTGCTGTTAAGCCTGCTGGTCCTCCACCAATAACGGCTACTTTTTTGTTATTTTTATTCTTTTTCATCTCTTCTCTATAACAGTTTAATAGACTTTTTTCTTCTTCTATCATACAATCAAAACTATAAGCTTCTAAATCTCCTATTGATACAGGTTTCCCTTTGATTCCTCTTACACAAGAACCTTGGCATTGCTTTTGATGTGGGCAAATCCTTCCACAAACACCTTGCAATACAGTTGTTTGTGCTAATATCTCATAAGCTTTTTTTTCATTTCCATTCTTTAGTTGTTCGATAAATTGTGGAATATGGTTTCCCAATGGGCATCCTTTTATTGCACATGTTTTTCCTTTACAATTCAAACAATAACTAGCTTTTTCTTCTATTTCTTCCATGTTAAGTATCTCCTTTTCTGATTGCTTTCTTTTGTATTTTATGATACATCCTACTGCTTGTCAATTTAATTGACTGTTTCGTTCAATAACTAATTTTAAATCTTGTATAAAATCTATTTTTTTAGTTTCATCACGAAGTAATGCTGCTGGATGCCAAGTCGGCATATATAGAATCCCTTTACGTTCAATCCACTTTCCTCTTGATGCTGTAATTCCATATTCTTGTCCTAAAATATTTTTCAATGCTACACTTCCCAATAGTACAACGATCTGTGGTTTTACTAAAAGTACTTGATTTCTTAGATAGTCTAAACAAGCAACTGCTTCTTCTTGTTCTGGATTTCTATTTCCTGGTGGTCTACATTTTACAATATTGGCAATATAGAGCTCTTCTCTTTTCATTCCCACTGTTTGAAAGGCCATATTCATTAATTTTCCTGCTCTTCCTACAAATGGTTCTCCGTAGTCGATCTTCATCTGCTCCCGGGCCTTCCCCTATTAACATTATTTTTGCCTCTTTATTTCCTACACCAAAAACGATATTTTGTCTCGTTTTACACAATTTACATTTACTACAATTTATAATGGACTCTTCTAATTCTTCCCATGTTTCTAACATATGGCTACACTGTGCCTGTCCCATTTTATCCAAAAATGGATAAAGTGGGACAGGTTTCCCTCCTTTTTCTATTTCACACATTGTTCTATTAATTTTATTTTTTGTCTTTGGTTGGTGTCAATTTTTGCTTTGGTTCCTATTGGTATCACGGTTTTTGTTTCGATATGCCCAAAGTTGTTGGATTTTATTATAGGAATAGGATTTTCTTTTCCTAATACATCTATTACAATTTGTTCTAAACTAATATTGGTTTCATGTTGGTAGTTTCCAATCCACATTCCTTTTATTTGCTGAAATACTCCATTTTGTTTCATATAGGTTAAGCAATGGCTTACCATAGCAGGATTGCTCTCATATCCCAATTCTTCGATAAATAGTATTTTATCTTTAAAGTCTATTTGATATTTTCCGCTTACTAAATTATAGATTAGACTTAAATTTCCTCCGATTAGTTCTCCTTCTGTTTTTCCAGATTGAATCGTTTTGTATTCTTCTCCGTCTTTTCCAATTTCTAGGCTTCCTTTTACAAATCTACGAATTGCTTCTTGATAACTATAATTGGTTTCATCGGTTGCGATGGTTTTAAAATTGGTTCCACTAAATGTTACTAATCCTGTTTTCGCTGTTATGATATTGGTGATGGATGTAATATCACTATAACCACATAAAATTTTAGGATTTTGTTTGATCTTTTCATAATCTAAATATGCCAAAATTGTACTAGAATTATTTCCTCCTTTTGCACACCAAATCATTTTTATTTCTTTGTCTTGAAACATTTCATTCATATCTTCTGCTTTTTCTTGAGGGGTACTACTATACCCCAATGTATTGGAATAGATATGCTTGGAAAGTTTTACTTTAAATCCACTTTTTTCTACGATTTTTTTTGCTTTTTCTAATTCTTCTATATTTTCTCCAATAATTGGATTGGATGGTGCAACTACTCCTATGGTATCTCCTATTTTTAATTTATTGGGAATGATCATTTTCTTTTCTCTCCTTTTCTTGCTTGATGTTATCTCTCTATCTTCTTACTTTAATTCAATTAATGCGGTATTTCTTTTATATCCTTGTTTTTCCACGCGATAGGAATGAATTAGATCAGAATGACATACACTGCAAATTCCAGAATCGATAATATTCTCTAATTTTAGTCCTTCTTTTTGCAAAAGAATTTGATTGATTTTTACGGTATCAATATGCCATTTTTGGTTGGGAATGGTTTCCTCTATGATTTCTTGTAGTTCTTCTATATCTTGAAATTCCTTTTCAAAATAATCTTTTACTTCTTTCTCTACTTCAAAATGACATTTTCGAATACTAGGACAAATACAAGCAATGATATCTTTCGGATCGCATTCCAATTCTTTTTTCATTTTTTGTACAGTTTTACTAACAATTCTTTGCAAAGTTCCTCTCCATCCAGAGTGAGTATTGGCAATTACTTTTTTGACAGGATCAAAAAACAATACCAAAATACAATCTGCATTTATAGTGGAAAGTAAAATATCTTTCTGATTCGTGATCAATCCATCTGTTTTTGGATATTTCTCTTGTTCTTCCTTTTTCTTTACAATTTTGACTTCATCGGTATGTTCTTGAGAAGTACTTACTAAATGTTCTACTTTTGAATCAATTGCCCAACAAAGCTCCTGAAAATTCTGTTTCCATTTTTGTTTTTCTTCTGTTCTTCCATAGTTTTTATCCAATCCTAAGCTATAAGCATGATTTATTTCCTTCTGATATTCTAACAATTTTTTGAATTGTAAATATTCGATTCCATTTTTCTGAATGTGTAAAACATTTTCATTTGATAAATCCATCTTTTTTCCTTTCTAAAACCTTATATTTTTATATCATTTCTTTTATTTTATCATATTTCACTTCCTCTTTTGAATATTCCTCTGGTTTTAATCCCACTCTTTTTTTCATAAATTGATTGATCAATATCATTAAGATTCCAAAAATAACCCCAACGATTATCATACAATAGGCTGTTTTCATTCGATCTAATAAAAAGGCTGCTAAAATTCCAGCGATTGCTCCTGCTATTCCTTTGAAGAAATTATTAGCTGTATAAATTTTGGTATCAATTTCTTCGTTTGTGAAATTGCTTAAATATTTTTCCATCAATGGTTCATACAATGCACTTGCTATATATTTCATACTATATAGTCCAAAAATAATTCCAACTATGATTTTATATTCTTCTGTTAAAATTCCTAATATTCCAGATAAAAAGCAAGATCCTGTTATGACAAATCCTAAGATTGATAATGTTTTGTTATGAAATTTTTGATGTAACTTTTCTTGTTTTTTACTAGCTATTCCTGCTATGATTCCTAAAACGGAAAACATGATTCCTAAATAACTTGCAGATATTTCTAGTTCTTCCATCATACTAACTTCATAATTTGCTAGTATGCTAGTAATTCCCCTTACAATTGCAGAAAATAAGATAAGACTTTTTACTCTTTCAGATTTTAATACAAATTGAAAAGCTTCTCTTATTTCTTTCCATTGCTCTATCTTTTCTACACTTTTCTTCTTTTTCGTAATTGGTTCTATAAAACAAATGGATAATACTGTGGTAATTACTAAAACAGCAAGTGATAATAAGATTGGGATATATGGATTTATTTCATATAGAAATCCTGCTATAATAGTAGCAATGGAATTGATGATATAATATCCTGTTGCTCCTTTTTGGCTTAATTTCGCAAAAATTTTACTTTTTAATTTGGTAGGTGGTATGGATTCATTTAATAAACTTGGTTCTGCACTTCCTTTAATGGCAAAAGAGGTTGCACTTAATATTTCTGCAATGACTAAATTAAATAAGTTTTGACTATATAGAATAAATACCATATATAGACAACTTATGATATTTCCTAAAATAATACTATTCTTTCTTCCTAAAAACTCAATGATAATTGTGGCAGGAATTTGAGAAAACATAGTAAATATATAATAAAAAGAGTCAATTAGCACAATATCTGCTGGATTTATATTTTTTACTTGGGTTAAAAATAAGAAATTAACGGTATAAAAAAATATGTAATCCCAACTAAGTGCTTTGTAGGTAGGAAATAATTTCATATTTTGTTTTCTCATTTGTGTTTTTTTAGTTTCTTCCACGTATTTTCTTCCTTTCTCTTTTGATTTACTCCTTTAAATCTTGCTTCATTTTTTGTAGAATATCATCTTTTGATTTTTTGTCAATAAAATGATATTGGTTCTTATTTTGTTTTGTGCTAAATCCACATATTGTTTTATATTCACAATATTCACATGGTGTTTTTCCATTTTTATTATAAGGTTTTAAATCAATTTTTCCACTCAATATTTCTTTGGCTATTTGTTTGATGAGATAGTCTATGTAATCTTGTAAAATTTCGAATTCTTCTTTTTTGACTCCATTGGTCCATTTTTCATTGACTGTACCAGAGGATGTAATAGCAGCTGGAACTAATTTAGAACTACCATTTGTTAGGGTATTATCATTCATTTGAATGATTTTAACATCTGCTAAAATTAAGCCCTTCATTCGAAAGTTTTTTTGAATCAATGCTTCTATTTCTTCTTGTGACATCTTTTTTTCTGCTTTTATCATTTGTTCTAATAAAGAAAAGTAAAAAATACCAGCTGGCATAACCTCTTCTTCTTTGCATACACTGTCTAAATAAGTTAATAATTGTATTTGTAGTCCTTCATAGACTTCATTTAAATCAATATTTTTACTAGATGATTTATAATCAATAATTCTTAAATATTTTCCATCTGGTCCGTAGGGCTGTATCCATTCGATCTATTTTTCCTGTAATTTCTATTTTTTTGCCATCTTGTAGTGTTAATTGAATTGGTGGATAAGTTCCTTTTTTTCCAAATTCAATTTCTGTTCCTTCTATGGAAAAATCACTATAAATTAAAGTTTGTAGGATATATTTTAAGGCTTTGCTCACGATTCTTTTTAATCGTTTCACTAGAACTTTATATTTGGCTGTTGATTGAAAGATATAGTTTTTACTTATTTCTAAATTGCGATCTATGATTTTATCTACCATTTGTTGTATCTGTTGTTCTTCTATATCTGTTAATTCTAGTTTTTCTTCTCTTACTTGTTCAAAAAATTGATCAATTGTTTCATGCATGAAAGTTCCAGTTTCAAAGGTATGTATTTTTAGACTTTCTTTTTCTTTTAATTTTAATCCATATTGTAAGTAATAAGAAAAAGGGCAACTTCTATATTTTTCTAGTTTAGATATACTTGTGCTTAATGTATTTCCATATAGTTTTTCTATCTTTTCTTTTTGAATTGGTTGTGGTAAATTGGTATAAAATAATCCTTGTAGATCTTCTTTCATTTTTTCTTGCCATTCTGGTTTTTGTTTATAATATTGATAAATGGTATACCAAATTTTAGGAATTGTTTTTTCTTCTTTTAATTTTGCTATATTTTCTAATAATTGTTCATAGGTTACTTGTTCATTTACCATTTCATAGGATTTGTCAATGATGTCACTTGTTTCTTGTAATTTAGGATATAATTTTTTTATTTTATGAATTAACATAGAAGGTCTTAATGGCTTTCCTTCTTTATCAGAAGAAAGGTACGATAAATATAAATGGTTTTCCGCTGTTGTAAACGCTCTATATATATTAAAATTATCTTCATATATTCTTTCCATTGTTCCTTTTGCCAATTCCATTCCATCTTGTTTTAATAATTCTCTATCTTGGTCATCAAAAAATCCTTCTTCTTTATTAACACTTGGAAATTTGCCATCATTTAATCCAAGGATAAATACCGTTTGGACTTTGTGACTTCTAGATCGATCAATATCTCCAAAGGTGATTTGGTCTTGTGTTCCTGGAATTTTCCCTAGTTCACTATTTCTTAATCCTATTTTCAACATTTTACTATATTGTTCTAAACTAACTTGTTCTTTTCCCATGATCAAAACCATTTCTTCTAATACTTCTATCATAATTTTATAACTAGCCATATATTCATTCGCAAGATCGATGCATGATTTTTCTTCTAATTCTTGTATTTTTTGGCTGATTTTTGGTTGTAAATTTTGTTCTTGCCAAAAAAGATAAAGACTTCTTGTTATATGTTCTACACTTCGATTTTGATTGATTTTTTCTTTCAATGCTAATAGTGGTTCTATGATTTGCTTTCTTAATTCATTGTATCTTTCAATTTTTGTTTTTTTGGCTTCGTTTTCTTTTTCATAAGAAAAGTCATTCTTCCATTTATTTTGTTTAATTCCCCATTTATTACAATAATTTTCGAGTTCAAATATCTCATCTGAATCGATTTCAAAAAATCCCAACTTCAAATAATGAAAAACAGCATCTGTATCGAAGTTTTTTTGAAGTACATCTAATAAAGCTAAACTATATTGGATGATAATGTTTTGGTTCACATCTCTTTTTTCATCTATAAATACAGGGATCTTGTATTGGGGAAAAATAGCTCTAACCAAAGAGGCATATTCTCCTATATTTTTTGTAATAATGGCAATATCTTTAAACCTTTTTTTCTTTTGTTGGATTAATTGTGTGATTTTTTTAGCAACATTTTCGATTTCAGAATAAGGACTTTGTGCCAAAAATAATTCTATGTTTTCCACATTTTTTTCATATTTTGTGGACTTTACTGAATTCATATGATCACTTAAATATTGCAGTTCTTCTGTTTGGAAACGATATTGCTTGGTTAAATGAATGGGTTCTTCGATTTCAAAATCGTTTTCATTTGCCATGTTCCACAGTTTTGCAATCGTAGTTTTATTAGAATAGTATATATCTTGATCTGGATTGGTATCATTTTTTAAGTGATCGGTACAAATGGTGATATTAACTTGTTTTGCTAGTTTTATCATCTTTTTTATCGCTTCATATTCTTGTTTGGTAAAACCTGAAAATTCATCAAAATAAAGAATCGCATTTTGAACCAAGTCAGTTTCTTCAATATGTGTAGCAAGTATGGTTAATAAATCGGCTTCTTCGATATATTTT
The DNA here is from genome assembly GCA_949118805.1 of uncultured Clostridia bacterium. Taxonomy (GTDB): domain Bacteria; phylum Bacillota; class Clostridia; order TANB77; family CAG-508; genus CAG-269. The sequence continues at coordinate 41,951 of CASAUJ010000006.1, forward strand.
CCGTCTATTTTTTCTTGGAATTTTTCATAAATAAGAGTCATATCTTTTAGTTTTGTTTTTAGATATTTATCTTCTATCTTTTCGATTTCTTGTTTTAGATCTTGTATGGTAATACTATGTTTTTTAAATTCTGTAATTGCTTGCATACATAGTTCTATATTTTCATCTGATCTTCCTAGAAATTTTAGTTCTTTTTTATACTGGTTTAAAATAGAATCTATCAGCATGGCTTTTCCTTGTTTGGTTAATTGGATTCTACTACTTCCTCCTACTTCTTTTAAAACACGATATGCCATTCGACTTAAGGTTACTACTTCTGCATTTAATATAGCTCCGTGTGTTAGCTGCCTTCATAAGTTTGTTTTCTGCGGTATATGAAAATTGTTCTGGCGTAATCATATATATCTTTTTTTCTTCTTTCTTTTGGTTTATAATCTCATGAAAACAATATTCACTTTTTCCGCTTCCTGGTTTTCCATATATGATTCTTAGCCCCACTTTTCCTTTCTCTTCCTTTCCTTTGTTTTTCTTTCTTCTCTTATTTTTTGCTTCTATTGTATCGAAAAAAGGACAAAATAGCAAGTTTTTCTTGGCTATTTTATCCTTTTGGCTTTTTTTCTAATTTCCTATATAATGTCCTTTAAATTGATATGTTATCTCTTCTCGATTGCTAAAGATCCATCCTCTCTTATCGTTGCTTGTCTCTCCATGTCTTCTATGCTATAACTATCTGCTTGTCCAGAAGGAGTTCCTAGCCATAATAAAAAATAGTAACTACCATACTAATGAATAATTTCCCCTTTTTTTCGTCTTATGTTTCTCCCTCTCTTCTCCAATAATATAAATATTGTTGTGCTAATCCTGCTAAATCCCCAAATTTCTTGGTGGCTATTTCTTGGATCTGTTTTTGGCTTACTTTTGTTTCTTCTTGTTTTAGATAGAGATCATTCATCACTCTTCTTACCCATACATCAATGGGAAAAACTTCTAGTCTTTTCAAGGCAGAAAATAATAAAATACAGTCTGCCACTTTTGTCCCTACTCCTGCCAGTGTGAGTAGTTGTTCTTTTACTTCTAAAGTATTTAAATTTTTTTGCATCTCTTCTAAATCTACTTCTTGGTTTAATATCATTCTTGTTGTTTCATAAACTCTTTTGTCTCGAAAACCAAATCCTAATGCTCGATATTCTGATATAGTTACATCTTTTAATTGTTGGGGTGTAGGAAATGTGTAATATTCTTTTCCTTTCCAAGTCATTTTGTTTCCATAGTTCCTACTTAATCTTTCTATCATCCCTTTGATTCTTGGAATATTGTTATTAGCAGATAGAATAAAAGATACAATCGTTTCCCATAAATCTTGATTTAATAGGCGTATTCCTTCTCCATATTGAATACTGTTTTTCATGTTTTTATCAACCTTGGATAATTTTTGTTTTATTGCTTGATAGTCTCGATTTAAATCAAAATATTCTTCTACTGTTTGTTGAATGTCTTTTTCACAAATTCCTTCTATGGTTATTATTTGCTTTTCTTTTTTAAGATTTAATACATTTTTTCCAAATATTCCTGTATAACTTCCATCTTGTTCACGATTCCAACGGAAACATTGTCCACATTCAAAGATATCTTTTAATTCAAATGATTCTATCTCTTTTAAGATTAATTTTTGTTCTTTCATTTTTTACTCCCATTTTTGATATTTTTATTATACTATATTGTTTTATTCGTTTCAATTCTATTTTAAGAAAAAAAAGACATCTTATGTCTTTTTAAATCCTAATCCTACCACTTCTCTTGAATTGGTTATAATAATAAAACTTTGTGGATCAATTTTTCTTGCAATCATTTTTATTTTTGCAATATCTCCTCTAGAAGCTGCACACATTAATACTAATTTTTCTTCATTGGTATACATTCCTTTTCCAAAGAGCCCTGTTGTTCCTCTTTTAATTTTATCTCCTATTTGCTGAGCAATTTCTTCATTTTTATTGGATACAATGAGCAATAATTTTGTAAAATAAATTCCTTCAAATAAGACATCTATCATTTTCCCCATTAAATAAATGGTAATGGCAGAATATAAGCCAATTTCTATTTCTTTAAAAAAGAATATATTTAAAGATACAATAATGGTATCTAAGATAATGATGACTCTTCCCATACTAATGGTTGGTCGATATTCTCTTGCAATATAACTAATTAGATCAGTCCCTCCTGTGGAAGAACTAACTTTTAAAATAATTGCTGTGCCGAAACCCCATGATAATTCCTCCATAAATACACGCCAAAAATCGATCTTGTGTTAATGGTTCCAATTTATCTAATAAATCAATAAAAAGGGATAAGGATACTGTCCCTAACATAGATTTTATAAAAAAAATTTTTCCTATTTTATAAAATGCTATGATAAATAATGGAATATTAATGGCTAATATCATGGTTCCCATTGGCATTTTTAATAAATAATAAGTTATCGTAGCCACTCCTGATATCCCACCTGATGATAATTGGTTTGGCAATAAAAATAATGAGATTCCAATTGCCATAATAAAAGCACCAGCAATTGTTCCTATTATTTCTACTGTTAATTTTTTTAGATTCATAATTTGCTCCCTGTTATGAATAAATTTTGATAAGATTCATTTTAAGGTTTAAAAAAATCACCTTTATAGCAGTATTTACCTATATTGGTGATTTTATTCTTTTTATTCTTCTAAAAAATCATGATAAGTTTTTGTAATCTCTATTTTGGATTTTCCTTGTTTGATTGCTTCATCTTGTCGTAAGATTAAATCTACGTCATAAGTTTCTTTTAACTTTAATACATTTTCCTTTTTATGACCTATTACATTGTTACTATCAATTGGATTTACAGTTACTTCTACTTCTTTTACTTTTACATTTAATTTTTTGATTTTTCCGACAACTGCATCATACCATAATGCAGATTCTACTAATTGCCTAAATGCTGGATGGTAAGGTCCTGCTACTACTTCGCTTTCCTTTGTTCCTGGCTCTGCTATTTCTTCTGTATTTTGCAATCCAACTCGAATAATATCTATTTTTTTATCAGCAAACATTCTTACTAGTTCTTTACAAACTTCTACGGCTTGTACCAGTGGTAATGGTTCGTATTTTCCTTGGTTATATTCTTCTTCTAATCTAGTATTTTTCACGATTAAAACAGGATAAATTCTTACCATTTTGGGCTTCAATTTGATTAATGCTTTTGCTGTATTTATCTCATCAATTCTTGTACTTTCTGGTAACCCTACCATCATTTGATGCCCTAATTTGAATCCATTCCATCGAATCATTTTAGAAGCTTTTTTTACAGTAGCAAAATTATGCCCTCGATTACTTCTTTTTAAAATATAATCATTTGCTGATTGTACCCCTAATTCTATGTTTTTTACTTTGTATTTTTTTAATCTTTTTAAGGTTTCCTTGTCAATGGCATCTGGTCTTGTTGAAATTCGTATCGACTCTACTTTCCCAGCTTGGATATATTGGTAAGCAGTTTCCAAAAGTTCTTCTTGTTGCTTTGCTTCAATGGCTGTAAAACTCCCTCCATAAAATGCAATTTCTACTTCTGCTTCTTCGGCTTTTATATTTTCTAGGTAATCTTCTATTATTTCTTTTGCTTTTTCTTTTGTCATATTTTCTTTTTGTCCACTTATTGATTTTTGATTACAAAAAATGCAGTCATTTGGGCATCCTAGGTGTGGTACAAATATTGGTATAATATATTGTTTTTTCATGATTTACCTCTTTTCTATTTTATCTTTTCTAGTGCTTTTTTAGCAGCATTCATTTGCGCTTCCTTTTTACTACTTCCTTTTCCTTTGGCTAATATTTTTCCCTCACAACTTACTTGTGCTTCAAAACTTTTATTATGATCTGGTCCTTCTTCTTTTATGATTTGATATTCTATTTTTACTTCTCCATGCTTTTGTAGTTTTTCTTGTAATACTGTTTTATAATCTTTATGTCCCACATGTTTTGTTGCTATTTCAATTTCTTCCTTTAAGTTTTCTATAATAAATTCTCTTGCTTTTTCCATTCCTCCATCTAAATAAATTGCTGCAATCACTGCTTCTACACTGTCTGCTAAAATGGCAGGACGGTTTTCTCCCCCTGTTTTCCTTTCTGATCTTCCAAGATATAAGAAATCACTAAAATTATGCAATTTTGCTACTTTATATAGACTTTTTTCACAAACAACACTTGCTCTAACTTTAGTCATTTCTCCTTCTTTTAATTTGGGGAAATGCTCAAACAGATACTCACTGGATACAAATTCTAAAATACTATCTCCTAAAAATTCTAGCTTTTCATTACTTTCTATTCTGTTTTCATAAGCATAGGAGGTATGGGTAAAGGCCTTTTTTAATAGTTCTTTGTTTTGGAAATGATAGCCGTATACTTTTTTCTACTTTTTGCATATGACACCTCTTTTCTTGTTCATAAATTTCTTTTTTCATTTGTCTTCTTATTTCTTAGGTGGTGATTTTAAGGAACGTCCCCTTAATCCCTATTATATACTATTTTCTAAATTTTGCAAGGGGCTAAAAGTTACTACAAAATCCCAGTACTTTTTTTCTCATTTTTATGGACAAGTTTTTACTATTATTGTATAATAAATATGTATTATTTTGTGTAAAGAAAGAGGAAAAAATAATGTTTGATGATCATGATAATAGAAATTTATCGGATGTGTTTAAAGAATTGCAACAAATTCAGCAAGCACAAATCGCTAGTCATAATTCTTCTCCTAAAAAGAAGAAAGTACCAAAAACAAAAAAGAATTTTGTTTTTCCTTTTGGTGCTTCTCATACTCATAAGAATTCTGATTTAAAACTATCACATATTATAATTGGTTGTAGTGTTTTAATGATTGGTTTAGCTGTTTTTTTTCCAAAAAATACTTCTTTTACCCAAAGTTATGCAAGAGAAGAAAATAGAGAAGCAATTTCAGAATATGAATTAAATCGTCATCGATTAAATATTCAAAATATTATTTCTGAAAATGCGGATATGGATAAAGTAAAAGAACAAGTGACAGAAGAACGTGAGATTGAATTTCCAACAGAATATACGAACAATCCTTCTCTTCCGAAAAGCGAGGAAATAGTAAAACAGGAAGGGGTTTTTGGAAAGGAAAATGTAACTGCTATTAAAACTTATGAAAATGGAAATTTTGTAGAAGAAATTATTTTAAAGAAAGAAAAAATAGTAGAACCTATTTCTAAGGTAATTGATATTGGTACTTCTGAATTTTTAGCAAAACATAAAGTTCATATTGGAGATATCATGTATTTTATAACTACCAATTCTTTGAAGGAATCTCCAGAAGAATCTAGTAAAGACATTGCAGAAGTAAAAGGAAGTTTGGATGTAAAATTGTTAGAACTTCCAAGTGAAGAATGGTGTAAAGTTTCTTTTGATACCATAGAAGGTTATATCAAAACTTCTCAGTTAACTTCATCTTATACGACACCAAATATAATTGAAAAAAATAGAATTCAAAGACTTCTATTAAAAGTAAATCTTGACATGGAATTGAATCGAACAAGTGGATTAACTTTGAATGATTATAAGAAAATATTTACAGGACTTCCAAATGATAAAAATAAAATTTTCCAAGATCATTATATGGCTTTTTATCATGCAGAAAAAAAATATAATATTAATGGTATTTTCTTAGCTTCTATTGCTATTCATGAAAGTGGTTGGGGAACTTCTCAAATTGCACAAGAAAAGAAAAACTTATTTGGCTATGGTTCTTATGATGAGACGCCTTATGAATCTTCTTTTGAATTTGAAGATTATGCAGAAGGTATTGAAACAGTGGCTAAGTCTTTAGTTAAATATTATTTGAATCCTTCTGGAACCAAGATTTATGATGGAGAAACTGCTGCTGCTTGGTATTATAATGGGCCTACTCTTCAAGGAGTAAATACACGTTATGCAAGTGATACAGAATGGCATAAAAAAGTATTTAATTATATGGAAACTTTATATAAAAGACTACAATCATAGGGGGATAAGATGAAAAAGTTTAAAATAAAAAATGAAAAGTTGGTTTTTACAATTTTAATTTTAACTTTGTTCGTTGTGTTTTTATTATATTATAATTTGGTATTTTCTGTTGTTTTTGCTAGAAATAGTTTTGCAGATGAAATGATAAAAATTTCAGATGAAAATGAAAATCCTATTTTTACGGTTCAGAAAGTTTTACTATATAGTAGTGCAAACGCGATTGATAATTCAGATAATCAATCTTTAAAAAATATGAGTCTTCATCAATATACTGATATTTCTATTTATCTTGATAATATTAGTACGATTTCTGAATTAACGGATGAAAATACAATTAAACAACTCTATATTGATGATATTGTGGCAACTTCTGCTTCTGATATTGGTACCAAAATTTTAAATTATAAAAATCCTTTGGATTTCGGTAAATATAAAGTTATCGAAACCCCTGTCAATAACCGAATTGATTTTAATATTATAAATACGAATTCGGAGAATGAGAAAAATGATTATACAAAACCTACTTTTTATACCGATTGTTCTAACCCTATTTCTTTAGGGTATATGAATGAAAATATTTTAACAAATTATGCCATTTCTCCAGAAGCTAATACGGTTTCTTTTAATGGAAAAGTTTTAAAGGAAGCAAATGTGAATTTAGAGGATATTAATTATTCTTTAAGTTTTAAAATACATATTGTTAATAATTTAAATCAAAAGTTTGTATATCAAATGAAATTAGATGTTAACTTAAATGATAGCAATGGTGGTATTTATAATGGCTATGTTTTTAAAGGTAGAAATATGACTGGTAATGAATATCAATTTTTTAAAGAATCTTAAGTTTTTTATAGAAAGGAGAACCGCCGAAAGATTGTAAAATCTTTCGGCGGTTCTCCTTTCTTTTCACTGCTTTTTGCTTACTTTCCCCAACTTCCTTTCGATTTACTGAGATTCTTGATCGTCATTTTGTCCTTGTGATCTGTCCTCTCAGATTTCTCGAATTTTATTCCATATCTTGGACATACCTTTTTTGCGGTGATGATTTGCAAAAGCAATTCACGTTTTTGTTTCTTAATCCGTACAATGTAACCATCCACATCCTGTAAAAAAAGGTTTCTCTCAAACTGATATGGTATTGTTACAATGTATCCGGATACTTGTCCGCCACGCTTTTGACACCATCGGTCTAATTCTGTGGCTAATCTCACTTTGCATTCACTTAGTGAGATATAATTGGATTGTTGCTTACTTCGATTCTGCTCTTCTCTCATAATCCTTCTACTCCTTTATTTAAAGATATTTGTATTTTACCACATTTATGTTCACTTGTCTATATCATTTTTATAATATTGGTCAATTGGTATTCTATCTTAAGACATTATGATTCCAGCTATTACTATACTTATGATCATTCCTAATATAACAATAGCAAGTATTCTTTTCATTCTTTTTTGTCTTTGTTGTATCTTTCTGCACTCTCTTTCTTCCTCCTCGTTATCCGCTTCTATTGTCTGCTTTTCCCTTCCCATTGCTATGTTATTTTCATAATATTGATGGATCATTTTTTCTACTTTTAATTTATCTTTTTCTTGAATGGATATTATATATTTTCCAATATATTGGGGAACTCTTATTCCTTTCCATTCTTCTTTTAAATCTATTTGATATTTCATATTATTTTTATTAAATTCATTTTTTAAATATTCTAAAAATTCTTCTTCTTTGTTACTTATTTCTAATATTTCAAACCATTTTTCTTCCATTTTTTATCACCCTCCTTTTATAAAATTAATCTATTCTTTCTTTAATTGGTGCAAAAAAATACATCCATATTTCTTTGAAAATTCTTTTTTAAATTTTTCTTCTTGCTTTTTCTTTAAGTTGCTATACATATCAGAATAACTTCCATTACTTTCCTATCTGTTTATTGCCTCATCTACTATATCATTCACTTTATATCCACCTGTGATACTATATATTTTTGCATAAATTTTTGATATGAATTATAATTCATAATAAATTCTATTACTATCATAATTATAAAGAAAATACTTATATTTCTAACTATTACAGTAATATCTTCTTTTCTAATAAATATCTTTGCATTATATTTCTTGAACCTATCCAAACATATAAAAAAAACTGTTATAGTAAATAAAACTATTTGTATAATTAACTTTTAAATAGCATTTTCCATATTTTTTGCAGAAAATCCAATAATAAAATAACTTATGATGCCAAATATAAAAGATGCAATAGATATTCCCAAATTAATTTTTTTGAAATATCAACTGCTGATAAACTTTTTCTTTCCATAATTCTATCCCTTCTTTTTCTTCTTTAATATTAAAGCAACTACTAATACTATGATAATTGCTAAAGCTATTACAACAATAGTTCCAATTTTTTGAATAGTTCTAGGTGTAAGTGGTTTTAATGCATTTTGGGCTATCCTAAAATACCTCCTTATTTTCTTGTTTAAAAATATTATAGTTTAAAAAGACTAGAGATGCAATATCAAAAAAATAAAATTTCAAAAAGATTATCATATATATAACTTATTTTTTTCTAATTCACTTTTTACATATATTTGTTTACACTAATGTACAACAAATTTAAACCATAAAAATAAGCCAGAGGAATCCTCTGGCTATAATCGACCTAGATGGATTCGAACCATCATCTCACCGCCCTAAGCGATGCGTTTTAATGTCACAAATAAGTGCTAACCATTGAAACTATAGGTCGTAAATATAAAGATGTAGATTCTTGATGTACATATTGGAGGCTATTACCAAGTTGAGTGTCATCTGTAATTCAATCATAGACTACACTTTTATATTTAAAAAACTTCATTTTAACACATTTTTAACACAAAAGGTTTCAGTTTTTGATTTGTAAATTTGTGAAAGTATTGAAAACATATATTCTTATTTTTAAAATCAAAATGCATAAAAACGAAAATATCTAAATCAATTTATTAATCTATGTATTGTAATATTTTTTTACAAACATTAATGTTTTTCATAATTCTATTTGTATTATCTTTATTTTTAATATACAATATTACTTTTTCAATTATATATATGTATAATGTTTCCAAAATTAATGTTTTATCTTCTTTATAATATTTTGCAACTAATGAAATAATTTCTTCAAAGTCATATTCATTGTCTATATTAATATTATCCAATTCATTTCTTATAAACTGTGAAAGTTCTATTACTCTTTCTCCAATTATTCCATGAGGGTCAATTGCTTTCCATCCCTCTTCTGTTTTCAATATATTTTGGTAATTCAAATCATTATGCAAAATATATTTTGGTAAATTCATTTTATATATTTTATCATATATTTTATTAGCTTTATCAATCATCCATAATATGTCTAAATATTGTGATTTATTTTGGTAAGCATATTGTATTCTATTTTTAAATATATCATGAAAAGTTAAAAATTGTTCTTTATCTTTTACATTCTCTATAGGAATTAATAAATTATTTGAAATATCAATAAATACTTTTGTTTTTTCTTCAAAATTTTCTAAAGTAGACAAATTATATCCTGGAAAAATTCTTTCTAATATTAGTACTCTATCTTCTATAGAATAATAATAACATTTTGGAAAATAATTAGGAGAATAGTATTTTATTGTATGCATTTCAGAAATTATAGTTTTATCTGATGCACCTATTTTTATTACTATATTACCAAAGTTAGGCGATTCTGCAAATAGTACAACATTTATACTTATGTTATCAACTAATCTAATATTTTTTAGCATAAATTGTTTTTTATATTTCTCAATTATATTATCTATACTATTTAGCCAGTTATCGCCTTCTTTACCATATCTATTAATAATTTTTGTTTTAAATTTATCTGGTAAATTTATCATATTGTTCACCTCTACTAATAGTTTACATCTTTAGCTTGTTTTTTTCAATATTTCATTTTAATCATTTTCTGTTTTTTATATCTCAAAATACTAAAAACACTATATTCTTATTTTAAAATTAAAATGCATAAAAATGAGAAAATATTGATATTGAGCCTTAAAACCAAAATGATAATTATGTGATAATTATAAAAACAGCATTCATTTCAACCCCTTGAAATATGCTGTTTTTGCTGTTTAATATTTTTTGGAGGCGACAGTCTACAAGACTAACCTCAAAACTAGTTCCACAACTAGCCTTGAAAATTTACTATGCATTTTTTATAACAATTTTATAACATCTAGTCTAATTTTATATAACACACCATAAAAAGTAAAAAAATAAAAATCCCTATTTCTAGGGACTTACAGGTATTATATAACACTGTTTAAAATTACATAACACCTGGATATTGGAGGCATAAACTAAATCAGAAGAACCTATAAAGTCAATAAAATAGCTATATTCAAGACTTTGTATTCTTTAATGTACAGCTATTGTACAGCATATTTTTAAAATTATTGTTAGATTTATTTAATCAAATTTAAAATATCATCTACTACATTTATAGTACTAACATGCCTCATATTTTTAAGTTCATTAATATTAATTCACTTTGCAGTTTTGGCATATTCCTTTTCATCTTCATCAAAGCCTTCATTGGAAATTTCACCATCTACTATTTTAACTAAGTAATAAATCAAATAACTTTGATAATCTTTATTCCTTTTTTGATTATGAAAAAAAGAAGTATATACATTTAATAATTTAATTGGCTCTACTAAATAACCTGTTTCTTCCTTAAATTCACGTATTAATGTTTCAATATGGTTTTCTCCCTTTTCAGCAGTACCACCTGGAAAGTCATAGCCATCATATTGCGGAGAAATTAATATTTTCTCATATATTCTACCACATAAACTCTAAATTCTCCACTATATGTTTTGTTT
>CASAUJ010000007.1 GCA_949118805.1 uncultured Clostridia bacterium
GACCAAGAGAAAATATAACATTAGAATGTACAGAATGTAAAAGAAGAAATTACACGACTTCAAAAAATAAGAGAAATAATACAGATCGATTAGAAATCGTTAAATATTGTAAATTTTGCAAAAAACGTACAACACACAAAGAAACTAAATAGTAGCAAGCTATTTTAAGGAGGAAATAAAATGGCTAATAAAGAAGCAAAGGCAAAAAAAGAAAATAATAAGAACAAGAGAACTTTTTTTAAAGATTTTAAAAGTGAATTGAAAAAAGTAAATTGGCCAACACCAAAGCAATTATTAAATAATACTGTTGCAGTTATTACCATTGTAATCATTACAGCAGCAATTGTTTTTATATTAGATTTAACATTTGAAACACTAAATAAATATGGTGTAGATAAAATCAAGGAAGTAATAAAGACAGAAAATGTTACTTCAAATGAAGACACAAACAATACAACAGAAAATAATGTTGAAGGGGAAAATAATACTGTTGAAGGGAATAACGAAACAGTAGATGATACTAATCATACTTCAGAAAACAACGTAGAATAATTGGAAAAGAGGAGGCCATTCGTAAAATGTCTCAAAAAGATTATGATAATGTAGCCAGATGGTATGTGGTTCATACTTATTCTGGATATGAAAATAAGGTAAAAGCAGATTTAGAGAAAACAATAAAAAATAGAGAATTAGAGGAATTCTTTTTTGACATTATTGTTCCAATGGAAGAACAAATTGAAATCAAAGATGGAAAAAGAAAAACTAATTTGAAAAAAGTTTTTCCAGGTTATGTATTAATTAAAATGATTGTAACAGAGGAATCATGGTATATTGTTAGAAATACAAGAGGAGTGACTGGATTCGTAGGATCTGGAACAGATCCAATTCCATTGACTGAAGATGAAATTAGAAATATGGGATTTGAAGAAGTTCCTATTAATGTGGACTACGAAGTAAGTGAACAAGTACAAGTTATGAATGGACCATTTGAAGGATTTGTAGGAACCGTTCAAGAAATTAATATGGAAAAACATAAAGTAAAAGTTTTGGTATCTATGTTCGGGAGAGAAACTCCAGTAGAATTAGAATTTTCACAAGTACAGAAGATGAAATAGGAATACTTAGTATGAAAAATATTAAAATATCAGAAAGAAGAAAGAGGAGGTGCCATTAAAATGGCAGAAAAGGAAATTTCAAATATTATTAAATTACAAATTGAAGCTGGAAAGGCATCACCAGCTCCACCAGTAGGACCTGCATTAGGTTCAAGTGGTGTCAATATTATGCAATTTGTGAAAGAATTCAATGATAGAACAGCAAATCAACCAGGAATGATAATACCAGTAGTAATTACTGTATACAAGGATAAATCATTTGAATTTATTACAAAAGTACCACCAGTAGCTGTACTAATTAAGAAAGCAATTAAAATTCAAAAAGGATCTGGAAAACCTAATATGGAAAAAGTCGCTAAAATAACAAAAGCACAAGTAAAAGAAATTGCAGAGCAAAAAATGCCAGACTTAAATGCAGCAAGCATAGAAACAGCTATGAGTATGGTAGAAGGAACTGCTAGATCTATGGGAGTAGTAGTAACTGAGTAAAAATAAAAAATATAATTATTGGGAGAGTGGATACGAAACTCGTTAGAACCAAGGGAGGTAAAAAATGAAAATATCAAAACGATATGCAGAAAGTGTAAAATTAGTTGATAAAACAAAGGAATATGAAGCAAAAGAAGCATTAGAAATTATTGAGAAAATGCCAAAAACAAAATTTGATGAAACAGTTGAATTACATGTGAAATTAGGTGTTGATTCAAAACATGCAGATCAACAAGTAAGAGGTACCGTTGTATTACCTCATGGAACAGGAAAAACACAAAGAGTATTAGTATTTGCGAAGGGACCAAAAGCAGAAGAAGCAGAAAAAGCAGGAGCAGATTTTGTAGGAGCAGAAGAATTAATTCCTAAAATTCAAAATGATAACTGGTTTGAATATGATGTTATTGTTGCAACACCTGATATGATGGGGGTAGTAGGAAGACTAGGAAAAGTATTAGGACCAAAAGGATTAATGCCAAATCCTAAATCAGGAACTGTTACAATGGATGTGACAAAAGCAATCAATGAAATCAAATCTGGTAAAGTAGAATATCGTTTAGACAAAACAAACATTATTCATTTAGGATTTGGAAAAGTTTCATTTGGAACTGAAAAATTATTAGAAAATTATGAAACTGTTATGAATGCTATTATAAAAGCAAAGCCAGCAGCTGCAAAAGGACAATATATTAGAAGTGTAGCGATTGCTAAAACAATGGGACCTGGAGTTTTTATTAATCAAAAATAAATAGAAAACCGAAGACAGTAGGCAAATATAAGTCCTACCGAGGTAGAAATAGTGTGATAAAACACTTTTTTCTCCTTGGTAGAAAAGGGTGTTTTTCTACTTCATATAGAGAAAACCTAAAATATTAGTAGAGTTATTTATTTTTTATTTATAAAGAATATTTAGGAGGTGAAAAAAACAAAATGGCAAGTGAAAAAATATTGAATCAAAAGAAAGAAGAAGTAAGTAAATTAGCAGAACAAATGAAAGAAGCTAAACTAATACTTTTAACAGATTACAGAGGAATTAATGTAACAGATGATACAACATTAAGAAAAGACTTAAGAAATGTAGGTGCTAAATATAGTATTATTAAAAATAATATTACAAGAAGAGCTTTAGCAGAATGTGGAATCGAAGGTTTGGAAGAAAAACTAGAAGGACCAACAGCAGTTGTAATGAGTTCAGAAGACTATTTAGAACCATCTAAAGTGATTTACAACTTTAGTAAAGATAATGAATATTACACCATTAAAGGTGGAGTTGTTGATGGAAAAGTAATGACAGCAGAAGAAATTATAACATTAGCAAAATTACCATCAAGAGAAACTTTATTATCAATGCTTGCAGGTGCATTACTTGGAAATATTTCAAAAATTGCAGTTGCATTGGATCAAGTAAGAAAACAAAAAGAAGAAGCTGGAGAAAAAGTAACTGTTTCAGTACCAGCAGAAGAACCAGTTGTTGCAGAAGAAGCAACAGTAGTTGAAACAGCTGAAACAACAGAAGAAGCATAAGCTTCAAAATAAAAATAAAATAAGGTAGTGAACGAATAATCACTAGAAAGAGAGGATTTAAAATGGAAAAAATAGAAAAATTAATAGAAGAAATCGATAGCTTAACAGTTGTTGAATTAGCAGATTTAGTAAAAGCAATCGAAGAAAAATATGGAGTATCAGCAGTAGCTGCTGCTGCACCAGTAGCTGGAGGAGCTGCAGCAGGAGCTGCGACAGAAGAAAAATCATCATTTGATGTAGTATTAACAGATGCAGGAGATCAAAAAATTAAAGTTATCAAAGTAGTTAGAGATGCTACAGGATTAGGATTAAAAGAAGCAAAAGACTTAGTAGATGGAGCACCAAAAACAGTAAAAGAAGGAGTAGCAAAAGAAGAAGCAGAAGACTTAAAAGCTAAATTTACTGAAGTAGGAGCAGTTGTAGAATTAAAATAATAATAAAAAAGAAACAAGCCTAAAATGCTTGTTTTTTTTTCGTAAAATAGTAAAATAAAAGAAGGAGGGGAAATATCATGAAAAAATATAATATTAGTGAATTTGAACAATATAAAATAGATGAAATATTGACACAGTTAAGAAGAGAAAAAGAATTTTCAAAATTAGATGAATTGGATGAAGCATATTATATTTATCATGAATTAGGAAAAGCATATAAAGGAAATACAGAATTTGTTCTGACCAATATCGATACAGAATATGAAGAAAAGAAAGAAATGTATGGAAAGAAAACTGGTGAGGATGGAAAAGCAATTTGTACTAACATGAGTACAGCTTTTGCAGAAGCATTACTACAAAATGGTATAGAAGCAGAAATTATAAAAGAAGATGGTGAATTACCTCATGTTGATACAATTTTTAGAACGAGTGATGGAAAAAAATATTTTGCAAATTTAATAAGAGATATTCATAGAATACAAACAGGAATGAGAGTACGAAGTTTTGGAAAGGCAAGTAGAATTTTAGAAATTATAATGAAAAAACAGAATCGAATGGATTATTTTAGAAAGTTAACAGAAAAGTATGGAGATTTAGAAGAAGTAACAAAAGAAAAAATAGAGGAATTGGATAGAAAGTTTAATTTTTGTTCCAAAGGAATGTATACAGAAGATGTGTTTAAAATGATAATGGATGAAGTAGAAGATCAAAAACAAATTGAGATATTTTTTGGAACAAGTGATCCAGAACAGTTAGTTGAAAAAAAGATAAATTTTGCTATGAATATTATAGGAATTGCTAATAAACATGGAAAAGAGAAAAGAGAAAATAGGATATGGAGAAGGAATTAAATATTATTTACAGTTACAGAAGAATATGCTGACAGATGAAGAGAGAAAAAAATACATTCATTTTATACAAGGTTATAGAATAGAAGATGGTAGAAAAATGCCAGAAGCAATTATTATTTTATTAAGAGACATTGGAAATAAATATTATCGTTATGATGAAGAGGAGAAGAAATTTTTAGAAGTAGAAGATATTGAAGAAATAAAGCAATTAGATATTCAATATAATGGCGAAGAGAAGAATACATTAAAAAGAGAAACTAAGCAACTTAATATTCTTATTGAGAACTTAGAAAAAAGATTTGATAGGGAAGAGAATGAGCATGAGAAATAAAATGAAAAATTAAAAATACGAAAAACAAGCTATTTAGGCTTGTTTTTTTGGGAAAAAAAGTATATAATAAAGCAAATTGAAATTAGGAGATGAGATAAGATGCAAGTGAGTAAAGAAGAGATTTTACATATCGCAAATTTAGCCCATTTAAACTTAGAAGAAGATGAAATTGATACTTATATAGTACATTTACAAGACATCTTAAATTTTGCTAATATTGTAAATAATGCCCCGATTGAAAATTTAGATATTACAATAGGAAGTAATGAAGCCAAAAATGTATTTAGAAAAGATGAAATAAAGATGTTTGAAGATACAGAAAGTTTATTGCAAAATGCAGTAACACAAGAACAAAATATGTTTAAAATACCAAAAGTAATTAACTAATAAATTTAACTACATCTATATTAGAAATCAATAGATTCAAGGAGGAAAATAGATGAATATTACAGAATTAACCGTACATGAATTGAAAGAGAAACTAGAAAATAGAGAATTAACCATATTAGATATAACAAAAGCCTACAAAGATCGTATAGAAGAAAAAGAAAATGAGGTACAAGCATTTGTAACAATCTTAACAGAACAAGCAATGGAACAAGCGAAAGAATTACAAGAAAAAGTGGAAAAAGGAGAAATAGAAGGAAATTTTGCAGGAATTCCAATTGGAATAAAAGATAATTTATGTACAAAAGGAATAAAGACAACTTGTAGTTCAAAAATGTTAGAAAATTTTGTAGCACCTTATGATGCTACTGTTGTTGAAAAATTAAATGAGGAAAATATCATTAATTTAGGAAAATTAAATATGGATGAATTTGCCATGGGAGGTTCCACAGAATATTCATACTTTAAAAAAACAAGAAATCCATGGAATTTAAATAAAGTGCCAGGAGGATCGTCAGGAGGAAGTGCAGCAGCAGTAGCTGCAGGATTAGTTCCATGGGCTTTAGGATCTGATACAGGAGGATCTATCAGACAGCCAGCGAGTTTTTGTGGAGTGGTAGGATTAAAACCAACTTATGGATTAGTATCTAGATATGGATTGGTAGCTTTTGCCTCTTCTTTAGATCAAGTAGGCCCAATTACAAAAGATGTAAGAGATGCAGCAATGTTATTAAATATTCTTGCAGGATATGATGAAAAAGATACAACTTCAAGTAAAAGAGATAAAGTGGATTATACAAAAGCTTTAAAAAATGAAGTAAAAGGTTTGAAAATAGGCGTTCCAAAAGAATTCTTTGGAGAGGGAATTCAAAAAGAAGTAAAAGAATCTTTAGAACAAGCAATTGAAAAATATAAAGAATTAGGAGCAGAAGTAGAAGAATTTTCATTAGACATTTCTCAATATGCATTGGCTGCTTATTATATTATTGCTTGTGCAGAAGCAAGTTCAAATTTAGGAAGGTTTGATGGAATTCGTTATACTTATCGTACCCCAGAATTTAATAGTTTAAAAGAGATCTATAAGAAGTCTAGAAGCGAAGCTTTTGGGGCAGAAGTAAAAAGAAGAATTATTCTAGGAACTTATGTATTGTCTTCTGGATATTATGATGCTTATTATAAAAAAGCACAACAAGTACGAACCTTAGTAATGAATGAATTTAATAAAGGATTTGAGAAATATGATGTAATTCTAACACCAACTTCACCAACTGTTGCTTTTGATATTGGTTCCAAATCCAATAATCCTTTAGAAATGTATTTGGCAGATATTTGTACTGTTTCTGTTAATGTAGCAGGACTTCCAGGAATTTCTATTCCATGTGGAGTAGATCAGGAAGGAATGCCAATTGGAATGCAACTGATCGGAAATAAATTCGGTGAAGAAACAATATTAAAGGTAGCTTATGCTTTTGAACAGGAAATTAAATTTAGAGAAAATTATAAACCTGAATTTAAATCATGATTTTAAAAAAATAAAATCATTAAAAGGGAATTTAATATCCCAAAAGGAGGAAAAAATGGCAAAAGAAGATTATGAAATCGTAATAGGATTAGAAGTTCATGCAGAATTGTCTACAAAAACAAAAATATTTTGTTCTTGTCCAACTAAATTTGGAGCAGCACCTAATACGCAAACTTGTCCTATTTGTATGGCTATGCCAGGTACTTTACCAGTATTAAATGAAAAAGTAGTAGAATATGCAGTTAAAGCAGGATTAGCAACCAATTGTGAAATTTCAAGAGATAGTAAAAATGATAGAAAAAATTACTTTTATCCAGACTTACCAAAAGCTTACCAAATTTCACAATTTGACAAACCACTTTGTGAACATGGCTATATAGAAATTGAAACAGAAAGTGGAAAAAAGAAAATACGATTAACTAGAATTCACATAGAAGAAGATGCTGGAAAGCTAAATCATGATGAATTTGGGGGAGGAAGTCTAGTGGATTTAAATCGAGCAGGGGTTCCTCTTATAGAAATTGTTTCAGAACCAGATATTCGTAGTAGTGAAGAAGTTGAAAAATATCTAAGAAAATTAAAATCAATTTTAGAATATATCGAAGTTTCTGATTGTAAAATGCAAGAAGGATCTTTAAGAGCTGATGTCAATGTTTCTATTCGAAAAAAAGGAGATACTAAATTTGGTACACGTACCGAAATGAAAAATATGAATTCTTTCCGAAGTATTACAAGAGCAATTGAGTATGAAGTAGATCGACAAATTGATGTGATAGAAGAGGGAGGAAAGATAGAACAAGAAACATTAAGATGGGATGAAGTATCAGGAAAAACTTTTTCTATGAGAGATAAAGAAGATGCACAAGATTATCGTTATTTTCCTGATCCAGATTTAGTAGCAATTAAATTATCAGAACAATATATTGAAGATATTAAAAAGACTTTACCAGAATTGCCAGAAAGCAGAAAACAAAGATATTTAGAAGAATATAAATTAACAGAAAAAGATGCGAATTTAATTACTTCATCTAAGTATTTATCAAATTTATTTGAAGAAGCAATTCAAGTATGTCATAATCCAAAGGCAGTAAATAATTGGATCATATCAGATATCTCAAGAATTTTAAATGAGACAGAAATGGAACCAATTGAAATTCCTTTTGATAGTAAGCAATTAGGAAAATTAGTTCTTTTAATTGATCAAGGAACCATAAGTTCTAGTATTGGAAAAAAAGTATTAGTAGAATTGTTTGAGAATCCAAGAGATCCAGAAGAAATTATAAAAGAAAAGGGATGGATTCAAATTTCTGATGAAGGAGCCATTCAAGAAGTGGTATCCAAAATATTAGAGGCAAATCCTCAATCGGTGGCTGATTATAAAGGAGGAAAAGACAAGGCGCTAGGTTTTTTAGTAGGCCAAGCAATGAAAGAAACAAAGGGAAAAGCAAATCCTCAAATGTTAAATAAAATGTTTTTAGAAGAATTAAAGAAGTAAAAATTAGAAACGAATAAAAATAAAGTGCATTTCCAAGCAAGAAATGCACTTTTATTATTTAATTACATAGATGCTTTCATTTCTAGCCCTTTAAATCCGATTGTCATACCTCCATAAGTTCTGTCTAAACCAGAAAATGATATTTGAATATTGGTTATTTTCTTTGAAACATCCACATTTACAGAGACTGGATAATCACCAGAATCACTAGTATAAACTTTTTCTTTAGTGAAGTTTCCAGTTGCATTTGTTCCATCCTCGTAGTTAACTTTCAATGTGCCAACAACATTGCCACCAGAACTATCATTATTATAACTTGCACTAACATAGAAAATACACCTAATGGATGTTAAAAAATTTTCAATACCTAATGTGGAAAATGTATTAGATCCTAGAGTAAAATTTCCTGAAAAATTCCCACTACCATTTGATTTATTAGCTGCTATTTTTGAAGAATCAAAGTAACGCGTTTCTTCGCCACTCCACGAAGCAGTAATTCCTAAATTAGATGGCGTTAAATTATTTTTTCGCATGTAATCAAACATTTCAATAGCTACTAATTTTTTGGCTGTAATTAGAATATTATCTGTTACTTGTTCAATGTTAATGGATTTCGTTTCAGTATCTATATTTATGATTTCTTCTCCCATTTTTACTTCTATTCTAGAAATTTCAATACCATCTTCTACTAAAATATTAGCTTGATAAGATTCTCCTTTTTGAACCCTTTTTCGTTTATTGTCAAGAGTAATTCCTTCAGTAAGATCAGTTGTTATGGCATAAGAATTACTTTGCCAATTTTCTTTTGTTCCTAAATAAGTAACCATTATTTTATCATCTATTCGATAAGCATGATTTTCATATTCTAAAATTAACTCTACTTCATTGATATCACTTAAGACAATTTCTTCATCATTCTCCAAAAAATTTGCTAGATATTCTAAATTAACAGGGGCTTTATTTTCAATTTGAGCTTCAGAAATCTTTAATTTGATAACGTCCTCACCCTCTTTTATTTCAGTTTGTTCTTTCGAATAGGTTGCCTTTTTTAGGATGCCACCTTCTCCTGTTAAAGTAGCGATACTAACTCCTGCTAAAATTAGTAATACAATGATTGTAATGACTAATGCAATAAGTGTTATTCCTTGATTAAATAATTGTTTTTCTTTTGTCATTATTATTTTTCACCCCTTTTCTTTTGTTTTTTATTTTTAACAGTTTTATTTTACCATTTATGAAAAAATACTGTCAACAAGTTGACATATATTTACTAATGGATTTTGTGGGGTTGTAACCATAATATGAAATCTTTTAGATTAACTGTTTTTTAATTCCATCTACTACGAAACTGCAAATAATAAATTCAATTGCTAGAATTAGACAAAGTTTAAACAGATAAATTCCTATGTAATAAAGAGTAGGCGAAGTAAAAAGTAAAAGGTAACTAAGTAAAATAAAAGCAGAAACAATACCAATAATAAAACAAAATTTTAAACCATAATTTAAAATTTTATAAGTTATTTTATCAAAATTTTTAAAATAATCGAATACTTTTTTTAACATGATACACCTCATTAAAATTATTATCTTAGTTAATAGTAACATGAAAAAAAGCGAAAAACAATGGAAATTAAAGGCAAGAAAAAACAAAAAGAACTTCAAATGAATGAAACTCTTTTTTATAAAAACTATGCATAATTTTTATTTCTGTCTTAAGCCTTAGCTGTATTTAATTTTTTAGATAAGCTAGATTTTTTTCTAGCAGCTGTATTTTTAACAATAACACCTTTTGTGCATGCTTGATCAATTTTTTTAGTAGCTTCTGAAAATAGAACTTTTGCTTCTTCCATATTTCCATTTGCAATGGCTTCTTCAAATTTTTTAACAGCTGTTTTATATCCAGACTTAATCATATTATTTCTTAAAGTTTTTTTCTCAATTACTTTAACTCTCTTTTTAGCTGATTTAATATTTGGCATTTCTTTTAAGCACCTCCTCTTAGTCTATATTACACTATAACAAATGATATTTTAACACATTTCTTCACAAAAAGCAAGTAAAATTCGAAATAATTGTGATTAATTATTGTAATCAGAAAAATTTTATGATATATTGATAAAAAAGAAGGGAAGTGTAATGATGATAGCGATTGGATGTGATCATGGGGGATATCAATTAAAAGAAGAAATAAAGAAATATTTAGAAGAAAAGAAGATTCCATATAAAGATTTGGGATGTATGAACGAAGAAAGAGTGGATTATCCCAATATTGCAAAAGGAGTAGCAAAACAAGTACAAGCGAAAGAATGTGAAAAAGGAATTCTTATCTGTCGTTCAGGAATTGGAATGAGTATTGTAGCCAATAAATTTAAAGGAATTCGATGTGTACTTTGTCATGATGAATTTACAGCAAAATATTCAAGATTACACAATGATGGTAATATCTTGGCCATAGGGGCAGATAGTGTAACAGTGAATGAAGCTATTTGTATTTTAAGAATGTGGCTTGCTACTGAGTTTGAAGGTGGAAGACATGAAGAAAGAGTGAATTTAATAAAAGAGATGGAAGCAGAAAACATGAAATAGGAGGCAACGTTTATGTGGGGAGATATAGCCATTGCTTTTTTGCTTGCTTTTATTGTAACTTTTATGGCAACACCATATACGATTAAGATAGCAAGAAAAGTAGGAGCAGTAGATGTACCAAAAGACCAAAGAAGAATGCATAAAAAGGCTATGCCGAGATTCGGAGGACCAGCTGTTATTTTAGGATTTCTAGTAGCAATTATTTATTTATTAATTGTAAAAAGTTTAGAAAATACCATTGATTTGTTTGGACCAGAGCAGTATGGAATGAAATTATTGGGAATGTTGTTGGGAACTATCATAATATCTATTTTTTGTGTATGGGATGATATTGTAACCATAAATCCAATGATTAAATTATTAGGACAAGTGATTGCAGCTATTGTAGCAGTAGCCTTTGGAATAAGGATTGATGAGATAACGCCCGTATTTTTACCAACAAATGAATTAAAAGAAACTTTTTCTATTATTTTAACAATTGGTTGGATTGTAGGAGTAACTAATTCCATTAATTTAATTGATGGATTAGATGGTTTATCAACAGGAATTTCAGTGATTTCATCCGTATCTTTGTTAATTATTTTTGTATTAAATGGATCACCTCTTATTTCTATTTTGCTAATAACAGCCTTAGCAGGAGCATTAGTAGGATTTTTGCCATTCAATTTTGCACCAGCAAAAACATTTATAGGAGATACTGGTTCTAATTTTCTAGGATTTTCACTCTCTATTATTTCCATATTAGGAGTAGCAAAAACTTATACAGCGGCTGTGATTGTATTACCTCTATTAGCATTGGGGTTACCAATATTTGATACACTTTGGGCAATTATTCGAAGGTTAATAAAAGGAAAATCCATTAAAGCAATATTTAAAGCAGATAAAGGGCATTTACATCATTTGATTGTAGCAAGAGGATTTAGTCAAAAACAAGCTGTATTAATTTTATATGGAATTGCAGCAACTTTTGGATTATTTGCGATTATTATGTTAGAAAGTGGAATATGGAAAGCATTGTCTTTCTTACTTATGGTAATCGTTGCATTAGGACTAGGTTATAAGAATTTTCAGGCAGAAAAATTTGATTCACAAAGATATGAGTGTGTGGAATGCAAATATATTTATAATCCGAAGTTTGGAAATGAAAAGGCAGGAATAGAGCCAGGAACAGATTTTGATGATTTGCCAGAAGATTGGGTTTGCCCAGTTTGTGGAGAAGGAAAAGATCGATTCGAAATGCATCGATAGAGTTCTTTTTAAAGGAGTTACCATTATGTAACTTCTTTTTTTAATTCCTTTAGATATAAGGAAAAAATTAAGAAACCATTAATTGACAATAATAAGTAGAAGTGATATAATTTAGAAGTTAAATATTTACATAATGGATAAATGAAGGGAGATAAATAAGTTATATGGAAGAAAAAGTTAGTGTAATTATACCTGCTTTTAATGAAGAAAAAAATATATCAAAAACAATAGAAATCGCAAAGAAAGGTAAATTTGTTGATGATATATTAGTAATAAATAATTTAAGTACAGATGGAACTGAAGAGATTGCAAAAAATCAAGGAGCAAGAGTAGAAAGATGTAATTTCCAAGGAAAAGGGTACGCAATGGAAAAAGGAATTCAATGTGCTAAAAATGATATTATCGTATTTTTAGATGCAGATGTTAAATATGGGAATGAAAAAATAGTAGATATATTAGCTACACCATTAAGAATGAAAAATTGTGATTTTGTGAAGTCGACTTTCGATAGGACAAAAGGAGGCGTCGTAACAGAAGTGGCAGTAAAACCATTATTAAAATTGGCATTTCCTAAAATGTATCATTTTTCTGAACCGATTAGCGGAATGATTGCAAGTAGAAAATCAATATTAGAGAAATTAGTGTTAGAAAAAGATTATGGTGTTGACATAGGAATATTAATTGATGTAATAGAACAAGGATATGAAGTTTTAGAAGTAAATATAGGGGAAATAGAAAATATGTCTCATGGAAATAAAACGAATCTAACAATGTCAAAAATGTCTTCTGAAATAGTAAATGCAATATGGAAAAGAATATAAAGGAGAGGGAAAATGAGTATATATGTTATAAGGCATGGGCAAACAGATTATAATGTGAAAAATTTATACCAAGGTCAAACGGATATAAAATTGAATAATGTTGGAAGAGAGCAAGCAAAACAAGTCGCACAAAAATTTGAAAATATTGCAATCGATAAAATTTTAGTATCCCCCTTATCTAGAGCCAAAGAAACAGCCCAATATGTAAGTAAAGTAACAGGTGTTATTCCAGAAATAGAAAATGGACTGATTGAAAGAAGTTTTGGAGATATGGAAGGACATGAAAATAGAGAAGATTGTAATATAAACATGTTATTAGATTATGATAAAAACTATGCAATATGTAGTGTAGAACCAATTCAGGAATTATTTCATAGAGTCTATAAGTGTATGGATGACATAGTAGAACGATACAAAGATAGTGATAATATTGTATTGGTAACTCATGCAGGAGTAGCACAAGCAATAGAGTGTTATTTCAATGGGATTCCAGAAGATAAAGATTTAGAAAGAATTGCGTTAAAAACAGGGGAAGTTAGAAGATATATAGGAAGGAAAAAGAATTTTTCATACATTACAGTTATGAGTACAGAAAATTACTTAGAAGGAGTATTAACATTAAATGAATCTTTAAAAAAAACTAAAGCTAAATATCCATTAGTTGTATTAGTAACAGATAAAATATCAGAAATGACAGAAAGAATACTAAATGAAAAAGGATTAAGAACTATTAGGAGAAATTGTATTAGTGTACCAAAAGAAATTGAGGAGAAGAATAGAAAGAGTAAATTTTTCCATTGGACCAATACTTTTGATAAACTTTTAATTTTTGATTTAATAGAATTTGATAAATTAGTATATTTAGATAGTGATATGTATGTAAGAAGTAATATAGATGAGTTATTTGAAAAGGAACATATGTCTGCAACCATTGATAGAAGAGAGGGTCCTTTGTTACAGGATAATTGGAAAAAACTAACGTCTGGATTATTAGTAATAGAACCAAAAAAAGATATGATACAACAGTTTAAGAAAATAATGGAAGAAATTATAAAAAAAAGAGAATCAATAGGCGATCAGGATATTCTTCAGGAATATGATAAAGAATGGGAAAAAAAGGAAGAATTACATTTGGATATAAAGTACAATATGTTTTTTCCACATATTGATTATTATACACAATGTTGCAATTATGAACTAGATGATATAAGTGTGGTTCATTTTATATATGCCAAAAAACCATTCTATATTAGTAGAAAGGAAATAGGGAAATATATAGATGCTGTTAATCAAATAAAGAAAAATATGAGGCTAGAAGAGTATGTTCAATGTGGAAGTAAGGACGAGGAAAAGATCATAAATGAGTATTTTGATGTATTGGAAAATGTAAGAAAAATGATAGGAATAAATGTAATAGATCAAGAAGAAAATGGTATTGAACGATAATATATAGATGAAAAGAGAAAGAAATCATGTCAGATAAAATCATAAAATTTCTAACCTATAATCAAAAAATAGCAGTGATATGTGCAGATACTATGAACTTAGTAGAAGAAGCAAGAAAAATATATGATTAGGAGGAGTATTAAAAATGGATATAAAAGAATTAGAAAAAATTGAATTAGAAAGAACCGAGAAATTATCCCCACAAAAACTGAAAAGAACTAATTCAAGAAAAGAAGTTTTAAAAATAACTTATTTGATGGTATGGACAAAAGTATGTGGTGGAAGTAAAATTATATTAGAATATGCTAATAGGATACAAGAGAGAGGACATAAAGTAACAATTGTTTCATATGATATTAAGCCAAAGTGGTTTAATTTAGATTCAAATGTGGATTTTATTCAAGTTCCAGAAAATGAAAATTTAAAAGATTATATACCAGATTGTGATATAATAGTGGCAACAAGTTGGAAAAATATATATGCAGGTATTGAAAGTAAGAAGGCACCAGTTGTTTTTTTTGAACAAGGAGGCTCACATTTATTTGATAACATAAGTAATGACAAAAAGCAATGTGTTCAAAATAGAATTAGTTTAGTTCCATATATACATACTGTATCAAGTTATGCGAAAGATGAAATTCAAAAAAGATATAAAAGAGACTCAAAGGTAATAGGAAATGCTATTGATGAAAAAATTTTTTATCCAAATGAAAATAGGATGTTAAATAAGAAAGAAGAAATAAGTATAACAATAATTGGTTCGGAAGAATTTAAATTTAAAGGAATAGAAGGAATTCTTAAGGCTGTGAAAGTTCTGAAACAAAGATATGATAATATAAAATTAAATTGGATTACTCAAGTAAAACCAGAGAAAAATAAGGAGCAAGCGATTGTAAATCCACAACAAATAGAGATAGGAAATATACTAAGAGAAACGGATATTTATATATGTAATTCAGAATACGAATCTTTTGGATTACCAACTCTAGAAGCAATGACTTGTGGAGCAACGGTAGTAACAACAGATACAGGAGGAATGAGGGATTTTGTAAAAGATAATTTTAATGCTCTTGTGATAAATAAAGAAGATAAAGAAGATATGATAAAGAAAGTAGCGATGCTAATTGAGGATGCTGAGCTAAGGACAAAATTATCAGAAAATGGGATACGAACAGCCAAAAAATTCAATTGGAATACAATTGTAAATGAAATGATAGAATATTATAGAGAGATTGCAACTTATAAAGTGGAGGAATAGAAATCATGTCAGATAAAATCATAAAATTTCTAGCACATAACCAAAAAATAGCAGTGATATGTGCAGATACTACGAACTTAATAGAAGAAGCAAGAAAAATACATGATTTAAGTCCAGTAGTAACAGCAGCCTTTGGAAGAATGCTAACCATAACTGCGATTATGGGGGCAGAAATGAAAAACGTAAAAGATAAACTAACGGTTCAAATAAAAGGAAATGGTCCAATTGAAATGATGGTAGCAACCACTAATAATTTTCCAAAAGTAAAAGGTTATGTTATCAATCCACAAGTGGACATCCCACTAAACGAATTTGGAAAGTTAGATGTAGGAGGAGCCATTGGACAAGAAGGTTATATCAATGTAATAAAAGATATTGGTTTAAAAGAACCTTATATAGGAATTTCACCATTAACATCGGGAGAAATAGCAGATGATTTTGCGAATTATTTTGTCCATTCAGAACAAAGAAATTCAGCGGTAGCATTAGGTGTATTAGTGGATAAAAATGGGGTAAAATCAGCAGGGGGATATTTAATCAATCCAATGCCAGATGCAACAGAGGAAGAAATCTCAAAAGTAGAACAAGCTATTTTTCAAGCAGGAGCCATGTCAAAAATGTTAGATGAAAAATTAAGTTTGCAAGAAATAGCCAAAAAGATTACAGGGGATGAAAACGTACAAATAATAGAAGAAAATATTATCCCACTTTATGAATGTGATTGTTCGAAAGAACATTTTGCAGAAGGATTGATCACAATTGGAAAAGAAGAATTACAAGATATCATCGAGACAGAAGGAAAAGCAGAATTACTATGTCATTTTTGTAATAAAAAATATCTATTTACAAAAGAGGAATTAGCTAAAATTTTGCAAGAAAATTTTAAGGAATAAAAATAGAAATGGATCGAATAGGAAACACCCAATTAGGGTGTTTTGTTTTTCTTTTTGATAGAATTTTAAGGGATAAAAATCTATCTTATAGTTCTTATAAAAACTAATAAATTCAAAAAAATGAATAAAATAACTTAAAATATTGAAAAAATCATGTTTTCGTGTTAAAAATAAATGTATAAAAATCTTGTTTTCGTGAAAATACAGACAATTTAAAATCTTGTTTTCGTGAAAGTGTAAATTGAGGTGATCTATTTATGAAAAGAAAAGTATATGAAAAATTATTAGAATGGAAAAAAATAGTAATGGAAAAACAGCAGTTCTAATAGATGGAGCAAGACGTGTCGGAAAAAGTTATATAGTAGAAAAATTTGCGAAAGAAAATTATAAGAGCTTTATTATGATAGATTTTAATAAAGTTTCAGATGAGGTAAAGGATTTATTTGAACATTATCTAAATGATATGGATAATTTATTCTTATATTTATCAAATTATTTTAATGTAACACTTTATGAGCGTGAGAGTTTAATTGTATTTGATGAAGTACAATTATATCCAAAGGCAAGATCTGCTATCAAGTATTTAGTAGAAGATGGAAGATATGATTATATAGAAATAGGTTCTTTAATGTCAATAAAAAAGAATGTAAAAGACATATTAATTCCTTCTGAAGAGCAACATATTGAAATGCATCCAATGGATTTTGAAGAATTTTTATGGGCTATTGGAAATGATAGTCTTATGAGTTTACTCAAAAAATGTTATGAAGAAAAAAATCCATTAGGTCAAGCAATGCATAGAAAAGTCATGGATTATTTTAGACAATATATGATTATTGGACGGTATGCCATAAGCAGTAGAAGAATATATAAATACAAAGGATTTTAATAAAGTTGATCAAATTAAAAGAAATATTTTAAATTTATATAGGCAAGACATTGGAAAACATGCAGAAAGATATCATTTAAAAGTGGAAAGTATTTTTGATGAAATACCAACACAACTACAAAAACATGAAAAAAAATTCAGATTAGCATCCATTAGTAAAGATGCAAGATATAGAGATTATGAAGATGCCATGATAATGAATCCTTGTTATAATTCAACAGAACCGAGTATAGGATTAAAACTAAATACAGATTTTATGACTTTAAAATGTTATATGGCAGATACAGGACTTCTAATATCACATTCTTTTGATGAAAATGGAATTATGACAGAAGAAATTTATAAAAAAATACTATTTGATAAGTTAGCATTTAATGAAGGAATGATAATGGAAAACATGGTAGCACAAATGTTAGTAGCATCTGGACATAAATTATATTTTTATTCAAATCCTTCAAGAGAAGATCGTTCTAGTAGAATGGAAATAGATTTCTTAATTGCAAAATCTAAAATAAGTAGTATACACAATATTTCCCCAATAGAGGTTAAATCAAGCAAGAATTATACGATTTCATCTCTAAAAAAGTTTATTACAAAATACAAAGAACAATTATATATCCCTTATGTTATTCATACTGGAGATTTAAAAGAAGAAAATAGAATAGTCTATTTACCAATTTATATGGTATCTCTATTATAAGATGAATGAAAATAAATTGTTATTATAACACTATATTTGCAAAAAAAATTCAAATGTGGTATCATGAAAGTAGATAACAAAAATGTTAAAAGTAGGAGGAAAAGATATGAATATTCAAGTTAATGTAGGTGTGGGACTTAGAAGCAATTCTCGTGGACGGGCGATTGTAAAAAACGTCAGTTACGATCCGTGTGAAGAGAGTAGTATTGGACGAGAAGAAATTAAAATGGAGACAATGGATGGTAAGATATGTAAATGGAGTATCAGTGACTATTGTCGTATTCGATACCAAGAGTTTTGTGATACTCGTGAAAATGTCTTATCAGGAAAAATTACAACTGGAACAGAAGTTACAATTGTATATAATCCTAATGGGATTTTAGCCTTTGTTTTATAATAGGAATATTTATGGAAAAAGATCTGGACATTGTCCAGATCTTTTTCGTGTAACCTTACTTTGTAAATGCTTTTATTCTGATGATTCCTGGTCAAGAGTTATAACAACAATAGAAAGATATTCTTTAACTCCATCCACATTGTTGTTGGGTTTTTCCGCACAATCACAGGTAAGGATTCTAGAAGAAGGAGAAGTAAATTCCACGGTTTCATCATGTGAGCATTGTGGGCAAACAAAGTGAACCGTGAGAGTCTCTCCTTCCGGCAAAGCAACAACATAAGAGCACTTAAGCGCTTTTGAAAGTCCACTTGCATAATGCCCAAGCCCTTCTACCCCTGGGGATGTGCCGTTATAAGAGTGCAGATTAGTTGCTATACCAATAGAAGAGGTAACTTCTGCATAGGCATTTGTTTTATCTGCGCTACAAGCCACAAGGCAAAGCATCATCACAACACAAAGCAATAACATGGTAAGCTTTTTCATAGGTTGATACCTCCAAAAATTTTTTGTGTCAATTACCTTAAGGTAAAAACAGAAGGTTACTCTATATAAAGTATAAAATGATTTATACAATTATATTATACTTTATTTTATATAATATGTCAATTGATTTATGTTAAACATCGGCAATAACAAAAAGTGCCTTGCAAATGCCTAGCCTATTGACAAGAAACGATAGAAATTATATAATTTGAGCAGAAAAATCAAAGAGAAGGGAAGAAAGAAAATGGAAAATGAAGTATTGATATTTGGACACAAAAACCCAGACACAGATTCTATCTGTTCTAGTATGGTACATGAAATATTAGATCGAAAAAATGGATGGAAAACGAAAGCAGTAAGATTAGGAAATATCAACAAAGAAACACAATATGTGTTAAATTATTTAGGAATAGAAGCACCAGAATTAATCGAAAGGGTAGAAGAGGGGCAATCAGTATTATTAGTGGATCATAATGAATTTAAACAAAGTGTAGAAGGAATTGAAAAAGCAAAAATAGTGAGTGTAACCGATCATCATAAAATTGCTAATTTTGAAACCTCAGAGCCATTATACTATCTAGCAAAACCATATGGATGTACGGCAACTATTTTATATGAACAATTTAAAAATTTAGGAGTGGAAATCGAAAAAACAGAAGCGGTTTTAATGGCAAGTGCGATTATTTCAGATACCTTATTATTAAAATCTCCTACCACAACACAGTACGATAGAAAAGCATTAGAAGAATTAACTCCAATAGCGGATATCAATATTCAGCAATATGGATTGGAAATGTTAAAAGCAGGAACCGATCTGGATGACTTTTCAGTAGAAGAATTAATTCAAATAGATGCGAAAGAATTTGAAAAAAATGGAGTTAAATTTGAAATTGCACAAGTCAATACCGTAAGTATTGAAGATGTTTTAAAAAGAGAAGCACAATTGAAAGAGGTTATACAAAAAACAATTGATGAAAAAGGACTAAGTTTATATGTATTAGCCATTACAGATATCTTAAATAGTAATTCAGAAATTATTGCATTAGGAGAAAAAACAGGAGTGATTAAAGTAGCTTTTGGAAAAGAATTAGTAGATGATAAAGCTTTTCTAGAAGGAGTGGTTTCAAGAAAAAAACAATTGTTACCAGAAATTGATCAAAATATATAAAAGAAAAAAGAAAAGAATTTTGCTAGGAATAGCAGGATTCTTTTTTTATAGGAAAATTTTCTTGGTATGCTAATATTCCTTTCTAAAATTATGGAAAAACTGAATATTTTGTATCAGAAATAAGTAAAATGAATAAGAAGGGAAATGTTAAATATGGAAATGATAGGATGGGAAGGAAAATCTAACAGAATCGCAAAAGAAAAAATGAAAAATAAGACTGGGAAAAAAGAAACTTTTATGCAAGGTGTCGTTACCTTGATCTTTTCACAAGTATTAATTAAATTATTAGGTTTGATTTATACTTTATATCTAACCAATCGAGAAGGTTTTGGAGACAAAGGAAATGGAATTGTATCAGCTGGGTATCAAATTTATGCTATGTTACTTACGATATCTTCCATAGGCGTGCCAAATGCAATTTCTAAATTAGTATCAGAAAGAATTGCCATAGGAGATTATAAAGGAGGACACAGAGTCTTTAAAATTGCTTTTGCGACATTTGCTATGATTGGGTTAGTAGGAAGTCTACTTTTGTTTCTAGGAGCTCATAAAATAGCTAATTTGTGGTTACAGATACCAGAAGCAGAAATGACATTGGTAGCTTTATCACCAGCCATTTTCTTTGTTGCCATTTCTTCTGTTATGAGAGGATATTTTAATGCAAGGCAAAACATCAAAGCGACAGCAAGATCACAAAGCTTAGAACAAGTATTTAAAACTGTACTTACCATTATTGTTGTAGAAATAGTAGCGATTCTTTCCCATGCATCGACAGAATGGATGGCAGGAGGAGCAACACTTGCTACAACATTTGCAACATTTTCAGGATTTAGTTATTTATATCTCTATTATAAAACACAAAGAAAAGAAATGGCAAAAGAAATAGAACATACTAGAGGGGGAAGACAAGAAAGAGTAAAAACAATTGTAAAAAGAATTTTAATGGTTTCGATTCCTATTGCTGTAACTGCTATCATGTCTTCTTTGAATAAAAATATAGATTCTTTTACCGTAGTAAGAAGCCTAAAAGAGTTTATGTCAGAAGATATGGCAATAGCACAATATGGAATCTTAGGTGGAAAAGTAGATATGCTAACAAGTTTACCATTATCTATTAATGTAGCATTTGCGACTGCTTTGGTTCCAGCAATTGCTTCTGCAAAAGCAAAAAGAGACCATAAAACAATTGAAGAAAAAACATCTTTTTCATTGTTAACTTCTATGTTAATCGGACTTCCTTGTACAATCGGAATGTGTCTTTTCGCAGGGCCCATTCTCAATTTATTGTTTCCCAATGCCAATGCAGGGGAAACCGTATTACAAATTAGTTCATTGACTATTATTTTTACCATACTTGATCAGACAATAAATGGAGCATTACAAGGATATGGAAAACTTATTATACCAGCCATTGCATTAGGAGTTGGAGTAATTGTAAAACTAATATTAAATTTAATTTTAGTACCCATTCCATCCATTCGGAGTAAATGGTGCAGCAATTGCCTCTGTTGCTTGTCATTTAGTAGCTTTTACAATTGCAATAATAGCCTTGAAAAAAAATATAAAAATACAGTTGACAGTTTCAAAATTTTTAATAAAACCACTGGTTGCAGTAACAATTATGGGGATTTGTTCTTATTTTAGTTATTTTATACTTTCTGGAATAATTGCAAAGAAACTGGCAACAATAATAGCAATCGCCATAGCTGTAATTATTTATGCTCTAGCAATTGTTGCTTTAAAACTCTTTTCTCAAGAAGAAATAGAAAAGATGCCAAAAGGAGAAAAAATTTATCAACTGCTTAGAAAACTAAAAATCTATTAAAAAAATGTAAAAAAAAGAAGGATTTTCAGCATTTTTGGCGAATTACTTTAAGTAGAGTACATTATCGTATTTGTTCATGCGGTAAAGTACATAAACTATTTAAATCTTATAGGAGGTAATTTAAATGAACAAAGCTGAATTAATCGCAGCAATGTCTGCAAAAACAGGAGCTACTAAAAAAGCAGCTGAAGAATCAGTAAATGCTTTTATAGAAGTTGTAACAGAAGCATTAAAAAAAGGAGACAAAGTTCAATTAGTTGGATTTGGATCTTTTGAAGTAAGAAAAAGAGCAGCTAGAAAAGGTAGAAATCCACAAACTAAGGAAGAAATCAAAATACCTGCATCAAAAGCTCCAGTATTCAAAGCTGGTAAAGCATTAAAAGATTTAGTAAACAAAAAATAAGATATTTATAAAAATATATAAATATATGAATTCATAGAAGAGACTAGTAATAGTCTCTTTATTTTTTTATTTGATTTTAATATTTTTTTTCGACAAAACTTTACAGATTTTTACTGAAATGGTATAATTTGGAATAAAGAAAGAGGAAAACAAATGGCCAAAAAATATCTGAAAAAAAATGTATTAGATGCAACAAAAGAAAGACTAAGAATAATATTCCAAAATTTTGATCATATCTATTTCAGTGTCAGTGGAGGAAAAGATAGTTCTGTTATGGTGCAATTAGCCAACCAAGTGGCAAAAGAGATGGAAAAAAAGTTTGATGTACTATTTATTGATTTAGAAGCACAGTATCGCTATACCATTGAACATATAGAAGAGTTAAAACAATTATCACAAATTAAAGACTTTTATCATATTACTCTTCCAATTGCTTTAAGAAATGCAGTATCTGTATTACAACCAAAATGGATTTGTTGGGAAGAAGAAAGTAAGCACTTATGGGTAAGAAGCATGCCAGATGATAGTATAAACATTAATAATTGTCCATTTCCATGGTTTAAAAAAGGAGAGGAATTTGAAGAGTTTATTTTGCAATTTGCTAGTTGGTATCAAAAAAAGTATCAAGGAAAAGTAGCTTGTGGAATTGGGATTCGAACAGACGAAAGTTTAAATCGATTTCGAACGATTGCCTTTCAAGAAAAAAAGATTACTTTTAAAAATCATAATTGGACAACCAAATTAAAAATTAATGATAGACATATAGAAGTTTATAATTTTTATCCGATTTATGATTGGGCAACAGAAGATATTTGGGGAGCAGTCAGTCAATTAGATTTGCAATTTAACTATATTTATGAACTGATGTATAAAAATGGAGTAAGTATTTATGAACAAAGACTTTGCCAACCTTATGGAGATGATCAAAGAAATGGATTAGATCAATTTAAAGCCTTGGAATATGATACATGGGGAAAAGTATTAAACCGTGTAAATCGGTGTGAATTTTGGAAATATTTATTGTAAAACAACGGCATTGGGAAATATTAAATCTTCTAAACCCACTTTTATGACCTGGCAAGAATATACCGTATTTTTATTAGAAAGTATAGGGATTTATAATCGAGATTTAATGTTGCATTATTATCGAAAAATAAAGAAATTTATGATTTGGTATAAAAATAAATATGGAGTAGAAATAAAACAAATTCCTGATATTGCAGAATGTAAATTAGAAAATCAAAAAAAGGCAATTTCGTGGAGAAGAATTGCAAGGGCATTAGAAAAAAATGATTTTTATTTAAGACGATTATCTTTTGGACAAACCAAGAATGATGATAGAGAATTAATGGAATTAATTCACAAATGGGACAATTTATTAAATAAGAAAACAAAAACAGATGATAAACTATTACAAAAAGTAATACAAGAACAATATAAATAAGGAGAATAAAAATGATAAAAATGATAAAAAAGATGGTAAATAAAGATGATAAATTTTATCAATATATGGGAAGGTTTTTTGGTTCTAGATTAATTGAAAAGCAAACCAATGATAGAATATATGATGATGATAGTAAAGAATGGTATGTTTATTTAGAAGAGGAAAAGGTAATGGCATTTGTATCAATCAATGGAAATGTAATTAAAAATATTTATACAACGAAAGAAAAATATTTAGAAGAAGTTTTAAAGGAAATCAAAAGAGAGAACGATATCACTTTTAGTATTGTAACCAATTATTATAAGGATGTTTATGAAAGATGCGGATTCGAAGTTAGCCAAAATCAAGAATATAAAAATTTTGTAACAATTTATACAGAAAAAAGTCCTAGTATGATGTTAAGTTAGAAGGACCAGAAAGGATACAATACAAGCATGAAAAAAATAGAATTTCCCGTATTAAATGTAAAAATGGTAGATATTGATAAAGTAATAGCAAATGATTATAACCCTAATAAAGTGGCACCTCCAGAGATGAAATTATTAAGGCATTCAATTGAAGAAGATGGTTATACTCAACCAATCGTAACTTATTATGATAAAGAAAGAGATATTTATATTGTAGTAGATGGATTCCATCGTTATCGTTGTGCCAAGGAATATTTCCACTTAAAACAAGTTCCAATTGTGACGATTGATAAAGATTTAGAAAATCGTATGGCAAGTACCATTCGACATAATCGAGCAAGAGGAACCCATCAAATTATTGATATGTCTCATATTGTTTTAACTTTAACACAGAATGGTTGGACAGAGGAAGAAATTTCAAAACATTTAGGAATGGAATTAGATGAAATTATCCGATTAAAACAAATTACTGGATTAAAAGAGATGTTTGCTAATCATGAATTTAGTAAATCATGGGAAGAATTTGAAGAAAATCGAAAAAAGCAAAATTAAAAAATAACTAGAACTTAAAACGTTTTTTAGAAGAAAAAAAGACTGCATCGTTTTTACACGATCAGTCTTTTTTTGGTTTTATGCTTTAAGATCTAATTGGATGTGAACATCTCTTAATTGTTCACGTTTTACTTGACTAGGAGCTCCCATCATAAGGTCTTGTGCTTTACTATTTAAAGGAAAAGCAATGACTTCTCGAATGGTATCAGAATTAGTTAAAAGCATCAGCATTCGATCAATACCTGGTGCGATACCAGCATGTGGTGGAGCACCAAATTGGAAGGCAGTATATAAAGCTCCAAATTTAGATTTTACTTCTTCTTCTGTATAACCAGCCATAGTGAAGGCCTTTAGCATGATTTCAATATTATGATTTCGAACAGCACCAGAAGAAAGTTCAATACCATTACATACAATATCATATTGGTAAGCTAAGATATCTAATGGATTTTGGTTATTTAGGGCATCTAAACCACCTTGTGGCATAGAGAAAGGATTATGACTAAAAGCTAATTTTCCATTTTCATCTTCTTCAAACATAGGAAAGTCTATAATCCAAGCAAAAGTAAATAGATTTTCATCGATTAGATGAAGACGATTTCCCAATTCTGTTCTAATTTGTCCTGCTAATTCAGTGGCTCTTTTTTCACTATCTGCAATAAAGAAAATAGTATCTTCTTTTTCTAATTCTGCTAATTTTAATAATTCTGATTTTAGATCATCGGGAATAAATTTATCAATTGGACCTTTGTAACTTAGATCTTCTTGTACTTCTAAATAGCCAAGTCCTCCCATACCAATACTAGTAGCAAATTGCAACATTTTTTCATGAAATCCTTTTGAAAGATGTCCTTTTACTTTAATTGCTCTTACTGTTCTGTTAAGGAATGGTTTAAAAGTACATTTGTTGAAAAATTCTGATAAGTCAAGAATAAAAAGTGGATTTCTTAAATCAGGTTTATCGGTTCCATATTTTAATAAAGCATCTTTATAAGAGATTCGAGGAAATGGATATTCCGCTATTTTCTTGTTAGAAAATTCTTTGAAAGTATGATACATAACAGGCTCAATTGCAGAAAAAACATCCTCTTGTGTTGCATAAGACATTTCCATATCTAATTGATAAAATTCGCCAGGTGCTCGATCAGCTCTTGCATCTTCATCTCTAAAACAAGGAGCAATTTGGAAATATTTATCGATGCCAGATACCATCAAAAGTTGTTTAAATTGCTGAGGTGCTTGTGGAAGAGCATAAAATTTTCCGGCATGTAATCGGCTAGGAACTAAATAGTCTCTAGCACCTTCTGGGGAAGAACTAGTTAAAATAGGAGTTTGCACTTCTAAGAATCCCTGTTCTATCATTTGATTTCTTAAGAATTGAAGAACTTTTGCTCTTAGAATTAAATTATTTTTTAATTTATCATTTCGTAAATCTAAAAAACGATATTGTAGTCTTAGATCTTCTCTTATTTCTTGATCAGAATTCACTTCAAAAGGAAGATTTTTCGTTCTTTTTCCCAAAATTGTGATTTCTTCAATACGAATTTCTACTAAACCAGTTTTTAATTTTGGATTAATGGTTTCTTCTTCTCTTTTTTTGACTTCCCCATAAACCGTAACAGAAGACTCCAAAGGAATATGAGAAGCAAAATCAACCTCTTCTTCTTTTCCAGAAGTAACGACCTGTGTAATCCCATACATATCACGTATATCAAGAAAAACAAGTCCTCCAAAATCACGGATAGTTTGAACAAAGCCAGCAATTCTAACTTTTTTTCCAACATCTTCTAAACTAATTTCATTACAAGTACAAGTACGATATTCTTTCATTTTTTACCTCCAGGATTCGAGGGACGTTCCTTAAAATCCCCATTTTGAAGATTTAGGGGACACCCCTTATTTTTTTATTTTAAGGAGTGGTACTTAGTCACTATTTTGGGGATTTTAAGGAACGTCCCCTGAATCCCCAACAAAAAAGTCCACTGCATAAAATGCAGGGACGAAATAATTTTTTCCGCGGTACCACCCAGCTTGAAAATTTAAAAAATTTTCCACTTTATTTTGAAATACTCCAATGTGTTTCACCAGTTTTAGGTTAATCTTTAAGGGCTTACAGCCTAGGACCCTTATTCTCTTTTAAGTTACTTCTAAAGGCTTTCATTGTACAAACGTATTTTATTTATTTTCACAAATACTATTTTACACAGTATTGGCAAATTTGTCAAGTTTTATGCAAAAATACATGTAAATTTTATGAGAAATAGGTTAACTGTTTTTAGAATATTCATAGAAACAAAAAATAGAATAAAATTACTTTAAAACTTTTCGAAGAAGCTACTTTTTTTGAAAAAAACATTGAAAACCCCATCAAAATCTAGTATAATCATAAAAAAGGAAAAGAGGAACAAGTATGGGAGAAATTAATGTATTAATTAACAAAGTGAAATTAGAAAAAAGAATTGAAGAAATGGCAAGACAAATTCAAAAAGATTATGAAGGAAAAGAAGTGGTATTAGTAGGC
Organism: uncultured Clostridia bacterium; assembly: GCA_949118805.1. Classification (GTDB taxonomy): domain Bacteria; phylum Bacillota; class Clostridia; order TANB77; family CAG-508; genus CAG-269. The sequence continues at coordinate 27,190 of CASAUJ010000007.1, forward strand.
ATTTTAAAAGGATCTGTTATGTTTATGTCAGAATTAGCAAAAAATATAAAAAGTAGTGTAGCCCTTGATTTTATGGATGTATCAAGTTATGATGGGAAAGAAAGCACAGGAACGATTAAAATTAATAAAGATATTCGAGATTCTATTGAAGGAAAAGATGTTATTATTGTAGAAGATATTATTGATACAGGAAGAACATTAACGCATATTAAAGAATATTTAAAACAAAAAAATCCCAATAGTATAAAAATAGCGACTATGTTATCAAAACCATCAAGAAGAGTCATGGAGTTGGAAGTAGAATATATTGGTTTTGCCATTGAAGATAAATTTATAGTTGGTTATGGACTAGATTATAATGAAAAATATAGAAACTTACCATACATTGGATATATCGAATAAAGGAGAAGATATGTTTCAGATTGAGGAAGAACTAAAAAAATTGCCCAATAAACCAGGTGTCTATGTTATGAAAGACAAGGATAACAATATTATTTATGTCGGAAAAGCGATATCCTTAAAAAATAGAGTAAGGCAATATTTTAGGAAAAATGAAAAAACAGCAAGAATTGAGAAAATGGTTAGTTTAATTGATCATTTTGAATATATTGTAGTAGATAATGAAGCAGAGGCATTAATTTTGGAGTGTAATTTGATTAAGAAAAATCGCCCCAAATTTAATGTCTTATTAAAAGATGATAAAACATATCCTTATATTAAAGTTGATGTAGCATCGGATTATCCAACTGTGTGGATTACTAGAAGAGTAGTAAAAGATGGCTCAAAATATTTTGGACCTTATGCGAATCCAGGGGCTGCAAAAGAGATGGTAAATTTTATTAAAGAAAAATACAAAATACGTCAATGCAAAACTTTAAAAGAAAGAACAAGACCATGTTTGAACTATCACATAGGAAAATGTATGGCACCTTGTATGAAAATGGTAGGCAAAGAGGAATATCATAAACAAATTCAGGAAATAATCGATTTATTAGAAGGGAAAACAGAGAAGATCATCAAGCAATTAGAAAAAGAAATGGAAGAAGCTTCTCAGAAATTAGATTTTGAGAGGGCTGCTTATGCAAGAGATAAAATGCAAGCAATTGAAAGAATATCAGCCAAACAAAAAGTATCTAATTTATCAGAAAATAATATTGATGTCATTGGAATTGCAAAATCAGATTTAGAAGTTTGTATTGAAATATTTTTCGTAAGAGGCAGTAAGATGATTGGAAGAGAACATTATTTTTATGCAGATTTAAAAGATATGGAAGACAAAGAAATTTTATCTGGTTTTATCAAACAATATTATATGGATAATCCCAATATTCCAAATCGAATTATGATAAAAGAAGAAGTGGAAGATAAAGAAAGCTTAGAAAAATGGTTATCCACAGCATTGGGAAAAAAGATGGATATAAAAACTCCTAAAAAAGGGGAGAAGTTACGTTTTGTGGAAATGGCAGAAAACAATGCGAAAGTAACTTTGGAAAACAAAGAAAAAGATAAAAGCGAGATTTTAATGGAATTAAAAGAAGTTTTAAAGATGGAAAGATTACCGAGAAAAATAGAAACCTATGATATTTCTAATTTGTCAGGAGAATATATGGTAGCTGGTATGTGTGTAATGCAAGATGGGGTGATTAAAAAGAATTTATCGAGAAGATTTAGAATAAAAACGGTCTGGGGGCAAGATGATCCTAGATGTATGGAAGAAGTAATTAAGAGAAGACTAAAACATTCGATTGAAAATCCCAATGGTGGGTTTGGGGCTTTACCAGATGTTATTTTTGCGGATGGTGGAATCACACAAATTCGTGCGGTTCAAAGAGCGATTCATGATTTTGAGAAAAAGGAAGAAGAAAAACTAAAGATTCCTGTTTTTGGGATGGTAAAAAATGAAAAACATCAAACAAGAGCTTTGATGGATGAAAATAGAAAGGAATTAAAAATATCACAGAATTTGATGAATTTAATTACAAAGTTTCAAGATACAGTACATGATACAGCAATTAGCTATCATCGAAAATTAAGGGATAAAGAAATAACAAAATCAGAATTAGATGAGATTACTGGAATTGGAGAGGTAAAAAAACAGGCATTATTAAAACAATTTGGTAGTGTAGAGGAAATCAAGAAGGCAAAGATAGAAGAATTAATGAAAGTGAAAGGAATTACAAAAGAATTAGCCGAGAAAATTAAAAATAAAAAATAAAAGGGAGAGCTAGGCTCTCCTTTTGTAATACATATGGCACCTCTTTCGGGGTACCAAGGCTAAAGCAGAAAGCCCAGGATAGGCTTTTAGTAATTCCTGCTGCCGTTTTTTGGTATACAGCTGATAGAAAAGCAATTTTGCGATCTGTGTAGCTGTCACCAAAGTAATTACGGTAAGAAAAAATTTTTTCATTTTTTTCCTCCTATACTTCTAAAGGGAATGTTCCATTTGTAAGTAACATAAATAGTATAACATAGAAAAAATGATTTGACAAGAAAAAGGCAGAACTTAGGATAATTCCAAGCTCTACCTTTGTGAAAGAAAAGTCAACAGATTGCTAAAAAAGCATGGGTAAAACTGTCGGTTACCAGAAAAGCCATCAGTGTCTTGCCCTGCAAGTTGTCGCAAGTATAATGCTGACAAAGGCTTTCATAGTCTGCCTTTCGGCAGAAAATACCGCTATAACTGCTCATATGGCAGTAATCATCAGCATCTTGGTAAGGGGAGATAGCAAAACTGATATGTCTTGCTTCTTCGCCATAGCGTGCAATGGGTTTGATATCACGAATGAGGGAATCATTTGTGATATGTACGTTACAAACCGTGATAGACCGGCAGGTAGGAAGAACAAAAAGTAAAACTTCTCGCATCTTATCAGGGATTTGTGTATCTTCCTGAATTTGACGCATTAACTTTCCCCGAACTTCCATATTTGTTAGCCGGATTTCCCTTCCTATTGGATAACCTCTTTTTTCTTTCATATAAGCCTCCTTCATGGTGGTGATTCTTAAAAATACAAGAATCAAATCAAAAGTATACGACTCCTATAGTATAACATAATTTGCATAAAATGTAAACCAATAATATGTTATTTTAGAGATAAGGGGATAGAAGGGATAAAAATTTAAAAATTAGGAATATTTTAAAAATTCTAGCATATACATAGAAAGAGAAAATAAAAAGGGGGAAATAGAAAGATGGAATATGCAAAAGATGAGGTTTTTCAAATTCGATACAACACAAAATTAAACAAAATAGGAGAGATACCGGAAAATTGGACAAGCAAGATGTGGGAGAAAATAAAGGCACATAAATTATTTACCACAACTATTGCAGTTTTAAGTGTGTTTACGATGATTAATATAGTAATGATTTGGAGTTTTATGAAAATTTTACAAAACATTTGATTTAGAAAGGTAGCAGGAATAGTAGATTCTGAGCTACCTTTAAAGATTTAAGGAAAAAACTTGGAAAATCGAATAAAATATGGTAAAATAGTACTATTCTAAAAAGAGGAGGAATCGTAATTTTTAACGAGGAGAGAATATGAAGGTAGCAAAAGAATGGGAAGAATATAAAATATTAGATATGGCAGAAGGACAAAAATTAGAAAAGTGGGGAGATGTCATTTTAGCAAGACCAGATCCACAAATTATCTGGAAAGATAAAAGTAATCCAAACAAATGGAAAGAAATTAATGCTTCTTATCATAGGAGTAAAACAGGTGGAGGTTCTTGGGAATTTAAAAAGAAAATGCCAAAGGTTTGGCAAGTTCATTACAAAAATTTAACTTTTCATATTAAACCAATGGGATTTAAACATACAGGGCTTTTTCCAGAGCAAGCGGTTAATTGGGATTGGATGATCCAAAAAATAAAAAACACAAAGAGAGAAATTAAAGTTTTAAATTTATTTGCGTACACGGGTGGAGCAACAGTTGCCTGTTTATCAGCAGGGGCTTCTGTATGTCATGTAGATAGTTCAAAAGGGATGACAACATGGGCAAAAGAAAATGTAGTTTCTTCTGGTTTACAAGACGCAAAGGTTCGTTTTATCATTGATGATGTAGTGAAATTTGTGAATCGAGAAATAAGAAGAGGAAATCGTTATGATGCGATTATTATGGATCCTCCTTCTTATGGAAGAGGGGCAAAGGGAGAAGTATGGCAATTTGAAAATAATATTTATGATTTAGTAGCTTTGTGTTCACAAGTGCTATCAGAAAAACCATTATTCTTTTTGATCAATTCTTATACGACAGGAATATCAAGTATGGTATTACAGAATATTTTAAGTGTAACAATCCATAAAAAATATAAAGGAAACTTAGAATGTGGGGAAATAGGACTTCCTATGGAACATTCGAATCTAATATTGCCATGTGGAATTTATGGAAGATGGGAAAGCGAAAAATAAAAAAGAGGGAGAAACAATGCAAGATTTAAAAGTATTATTTGAAGATAATCATATCATTGTGGTAGAAAAAAAGCCCAATATTCCATCACAGGCTGATAAAACAGAAGACATGGATATGATAACAATGGTAAAGCAATATCGAAAAGAGAAAGAAAATAAGCCAGGCAATGTTTATTTAGGATTGGTTCATCGATTAGATCGTCCAGTTGGTGGGATTATGATTTTCGCAAAAACTTCAAAAGCAGCAGGAAGATTAAGTGATCAGATAAGAGAAAAAGTGTTTCAAAAAAGATATTTAGCAGTGGTAGACGGAAAAGTAATGCCAGAGGAAGGAATTTTAGAAAATTATTTGTATAAAGAGGAAAGAACCAATACAAGTCGAGTAGTGAACAAAGAAAAGAAAAATGCAAAATTAGCTAAACTTGCTTATCGAATTTTAAAATATAATGAAGTAAAAGATTTGAGTTTAGTTGAAATTGATTTATATACAGGACGACATCATCAAATTAGAGTGCAATTGTCTCATTTTGGACACAGTATTTTTGGAGATCAGAAATATGGTACAAGAGGACAAGGAAAACAAATTGCTTTATGGGCTTATCAACTAACGATTCAACATCCCATTACAAAGGAAGAAATGACTTTTAAAGATGTTCCAGAGCCGATTGGAACATGGTGTATTTTAAAGGAAGAAGAGAAAAAATAGAAAAGAGAAATATCTTAGCAAATGAGTTAGGATATTTTTTTGTATGTAAACTTGTTAACATATTTCGAAATCACTGATAAAATAAAAAAAGAAATTCAAAAAGTTAAGAAGAGTACGAGAAAAACAATTGAAAGGAGGGAAAAAGACAAAAAATAGTAAAAGTTAAAAAAGTCTTCTGCAACAGAAAAAAGAAAGGAAAGAATAAAAGATGGAGGAAAACAAAGTAGAAAATAAAATACAAAAAGAACCGAAAAAACAATTTTATCAACAAAAATGGTTTATGATAGTGGTAATTATTGCAGTAATTGCTATTATTGCAAAAGTTTCTAGTAGTAAGGAAGAACCGGTAAATTGGTCTAATTTACAACTGAGTGAACACATACCAGAACCGAAAAGAGGTAGAATAAGTGAGGGAGTCAATTTAGAGGATTATCTTTCTATTTCGATTAAAAATGTTTCAAATGAATATTATGAAGAATACAAAAAGGAATGTATAGAGAGAGGATATGTGGTAGAGAGTGAGAAAAGTGGGAGTCAATATGAAGCTTTTAATAAAGAAGGGTATAAATTAAGAATAGCGTATATTGGAAAAGAGATTAGCATTTCTTTAAAAGCACCAGAACAAATGAATGAATTTGTATGGCCAACGAATGGAATTGGTGCTATGTTACCTGCAACAACATCTACTTTAGGAAAAATTACTTCAGATAGTAGTAGTACTTTTAGAATTCAAGTGGGAAATACTACAATAGAAGAATATAATCGATATGTTAGAGCTTGTGAAGAAAAGGGATTCACAGTGGATTATGATAGAGAAGAAAAATATTATAGGGCTAAAAATATACAAGGATATAAATTAAGTTTAAGTTACCTTGGAGCGAATCATATGGAGATAGCAATAGAAAAAACAAAAGAAGAAAAGTCAACACAGAGTGTTAGTCAAGAAGCAAACAATACCAAAACGAATCCTCCAAATAATGACAATCAAACGAATAATAAGCAGAATACATCAATGAATTCAGTTAAAGAGAACAAAGAAGGAGAAATCAGCGAAGAATTCAAAGCTGCCATGGATAGTTATGAAGCATTTATGGAGGAATATATAGATTTTATGAAAAAATACACGAATTCAAATGGAACCGATCTTAGTTTGCTTTCTGAATATTCAAAATATATGAGCAAATATGCAGATGTATGTAGAGATTTCGAAAAATGGAAAAGTGAGAATATCAATACAAAAGAATTATCCTATTATATGGAGGTTCAAACAAGAGTGAATCAGAAACTTCTTGAAATTACGAATTAAATTAAAAGAAGATAGAAATAAAAAGCCAATAGATTCGTTTATAGTTTCTTTTTTCCTGATGTTATAAAAATATTATAAGAAAATAGAGGAAATTTTAAAAAATATTTGCAATTTATAAAAATCTATGTTACAATATCGTAGTATTCAAAGAGAGAAACCGTAGGGGGGAAGAAAATAAATGGAAATAGCAAAAGGAATACTAATAGTAATTTACTTTATCGTAGCATTGATTTTAATCATCTTAACATTAATACAAACAAAAGAGGATGAAGGGTTATCATCAACTATAACAGGTTCATCTACTAATAATTTTTTCGAGAAAAATAAAGGAAGAACCAAAGAAGGAAAACAAAAAAGATGGACAATTATTTTAGCAGTAGTATTTGCAATATTAACCATAGCATTAGGAATCTTATATATGGCATAAAAATAGTAAAAAGGGCGGTTTGAAAACTTGCTCTTTTTTTTACAAAAGTAAAGAAAGGAAAGGAAAATGGAAGAACAAGAATCAAAAATATTGGCTTTTATGAAAGACAAAGAGTATGTACCAATGAAGGCAAAAGAAATGGCTATGTTAATGAGGGTACCTAAAAATGAATATAGAGATTTTTTAGAGGTATTAGGAAATTTAGAATTAAATTTTAAAATACAAAAAAATAGAAAGAGTAAATATCGAATTACAGAAAAAAATTATTATGATGGGATTTATCGAAAAAATCAAAAAGGTTTTGGATTTGTAAAATTAGAAAATGAAGAAGAAGAGATTTATATTGCAAAGGAAAATTCATGTCAAGCATTAAATGGTGATCGAGTATTAATTGAAAAGATAGAAGAAGGAAATAAGATAAAAAGTGCAGAAGGAAAAGTTGTAAAAATATTAAAGCATGAAAAAGATACCATTGTCGGAATTTTTCAAAATAGTAAGAATTTTGGGTTTGTTGTACCAGATGACAAAAATTTTGGAACCGATATTTTTATTAGCAAAAAGGATATGGGAAAGGCAAGAAATAATCATAAAGTATTAGTAAAAATCACGAAATATCCACAAAAAGGGAAAAAAGCAGAAGGGAAGATTATAGAAGTTTTAGGAAATGTAAATGAAGCAGGAGTAGATATGTTGTCTTTGATTAAGGAATATAAACTGCCATCAACATTTCCAGAATCAGTGGTGCAAGAAGCAAAATATTTTGAAAATAAAGTAGACAAAAAAGAGATTCCCCATCGAGTTGATTTTCGTGATCGAGAGATTTTTACCATTGATGGAGAAGATGCAAAAGATTTAGATGATGCAGTTCGAGTAGAAAAATTAGAGAATGGGAATTATAAATTAGAAGTACATATTGCAGATGTAAGTTTCTATGTAAAAGAAAATAGTTTACTAGATCAAGAAGCTCTAATAAGGGGAACTAGTATTTATATGCTAGGAAGAGTGATTCCAATGCTTCCAAGAGAACTATCAAATGGAATATGTAGTTTAAATGCAGGAGAAGACCGCTTTACTTTATCATGTATCATGGAAATAGATGAAAAAGGAAATGTTATAACATCAGAAATTGTAAAGGGAATCATTCAAGTAACAAAAAGAATGAGTTATACAGAGGTACAAGCCATTTTAGATCAATCAGAGGAAGCCATTAGTAAGAAATATCAATCTTATCTTTCTCATTTTGAGTTAATGGAAGAGTTAGCTTCTATTTTAAAGAAAAAACGAATGGAACAAGGATATTTGAATTTGGACATCCCAGAAAGTAAAATTGATTTAGATTTGGAAGGAAAAGTTACTAATATTTCAAAATATGAAACAACTTTTGCACATGAAATCATTGAGCAATTCATGTTAACTGCAAATGAAACCATAGCAGAAAAATTTTTCTGGTTAGAAGCACCATTTATTTATCGTGTTCATGAAGATCCAGATCTTGAAAAAATACAAGAATTAAATAAGTTCTTATTCAATTTTGGAATGAAAATAAAGGCAAATCAAGATAATATTTTTCCAAAAGAATTTGCTAAGATAATAGAAGAAGTAAAAGGAAAAGAAGAAGAAAAAGTAGTTTCTAATTTAATATTAAGAACTTTAAAAGTAGCTAGGTATGAAGCAGAAAATAAAGGACATTTTGGGATTGCTAGTAAATATTACTGCCATTTTACTTCTCCTATTAGAAGATATCCAGACTTATTTATTCACAGAATTATTTCGAAATATTTAGAAGAAAATTATGATGTTTCTGAAAAATGGATGGAAGATCATCAAATACAAGCAGAAGAAAGAGCTAATCAATCCTCAGAAAGAGAAAAAGTAGCAACCAAGGTAGAAAGAGAAGCAGAAGACTTAAAAAAGGCGGAATATATGGAGAAAAGGATAGGAGAAGAATATGAAGGAATCATATCTTCTGTTACATCATTTGGGATTTTTGTAGAATTGGAAAATACAGTAGAAGGCTTAATACGATTTGAAGATTTAGGAGATGAATATTTTATTTATGATGAAGAAAGAAAAAGATTGATAGGAGAAAGAACTAATACTACTTACAAAATTGGAGACAAAGTATCAATCCGAGTAAAAAAAGCTAGTAAGATATTGAGACAAATTGATTTTGAATTAGTTTAATGTGCAATGGGGACGTTTCTTTTTTCACATTTTTGCAAATTATAAAAAACAATATAAGTAAAAACTAGAATAGAAATATTTTTTGCAAAATGTGAAAAAAGAAACGTCCCCATTGCACATTTTAGTGGAGCCAAACCATAATATTAGAAAAAATAACAACAAAAACGGAAAAAGCAATTACAATGATTCCTCCTGTTTTGTTTTTTATAGTATTTATTTCATAAAAAGCATAACCAATTACTTTGAACAAGAGATATAGACTAATTATTAAAAATAAAACATGATATACAATGGTAAACAAAATAGTTCCTCCTTTCTATTATTAAGAAAGATTTTGAAATTAGTAGATTAAGTTATAGAGGAGTGTCCCTTTGATCTTTAAAACAGTGATTTTAAAGAGCGTCCCTTTAATCCCCCCTCTCTCTCTGTATTTAAGTTTCTGTGATTAACATGCTAGATTGGATGGAGGTGTCAACACTGACTTCAAAAAATGCGTTTTGATATTGGTCACACCAATTATAATTGTCATAATCTTGTGTAGTGAGAAAATTATTTAAGGCATATTTTCCAAATCCGTTAATGTCAGATTTGAATTCTTTGGAAGTTTTATATAAATAATCAGAAAATACGGATTCTAAGTATTTATTGCAGGTTTTTGATAAGGCTTCTAGAATTTCTGGATTAAGGTATTGCGAGTTGCTAGACATAGAGTAAATTCTTCCTGTGAATGCAGTTTTTACTTTTATATAAGGGGAAGTAGTATCAGTGTTGATATCAACTTTGGTACTTCCATTAGGATAAAGGTATATGTCAATATAACTATTGACATCATCTGGATCTGGAATAGAAACTAGAAAACGATCCACACGGTTACGTAAAGCTAGACAAGTAGTTGTTTCCAAGGCACATAATTCACCAACTAATTTGTCATCTTTGAAAGCTGCAATTCCTATATTTTCTGCTCCATTTTCTCCTTCGATAGGGGTTTGATTGGATTTTACATTATAGTTTTCTTGAATGTGGTTGTTTCCTTGATTTTCTGGCTTTTCAGTTGAAATACCACCTAGAATTGCAATGGGTTCACATGTTTTACAGATGATTGCATTAAAAAAATCACCAATTGTAGCATTTGGTTTAAAACCAGTATATTTGCTAGAGTTTGTAAAAATCTCATAATATTTTGAAATCAAGTTTTCAAGTTCAGGAGAGGTTTGTTCCATATATAATTTAGCAGGGCATTTACTAATTACAATGTTAGCAGAAGGTCTTATTTGAGTATCATTAATTAGTGTGTAGATTTCTTCTGAAATGCCTTGTTCGGCAAGTTCCTCTGAAAAGATAATGACTTTACAATGGGATAAATTTAATTCTTTTCCGATATAGCTATCCATTAAATTAATAGCTGTACTAAGAGAGGATGCTGTTACCGTATCCATAATAGTAGGGGTTTTTTCAGTAGAACCAGATTCTGTTGACTTAGAAGTAGTTGAAAATTGAAAACTTACTTCCAAATTATTGTCTTTTCCTTTATCAATTCCAATGGCTAGAACATAGGCTAAATTATCCATACTAAGAGATAAATAAGAACTCGAAAAAGCGATGATGAAAAGGGTAATTAAAATTAAAATAAATAATTTTTGTATTAATTTGTTCATAATATTTTCTCCTCTCTATTAGGGTAAAGTTTTATTTGTTTTTTGTTTTCTTTTCAGAAGATTGGCTAAAATTAAAATCGTGATTCCTAAGAAAAAGGTAATTCCTAATACTAAATAAGGATACACTTCTGTTTCAAATTTATCAGAAATAGCATAATTTTTAGGGAATAATGCAAGCGCAAAAATAAAAAGTCCAAAAATATCAATTAAAGGTTTTTTGGTTTCAATATGAGTAAGTTTCTTAAAAATACTCATAGAAAATTTACTTGTAATACTTAAATAACAAGCATAGGCTAAAATCCAAATAAGAAGAAAAATAGATTCTAGTCTTTGAAAAAAGGTACCAAATTCTATATAACGAGTAGCATTATACAGAGGGGTAATTTCATTTGTATTGATGAAAAAAGAAAACATAAAGAGAAGAGTAGCAACACATAGGATTAGATAAATAGCTGAAATGCCAATAGAAACAAGAGCTATTTTTTTCATTTTTTCAGGTTCTTTTAGATAAGGTGGTAAAAAGTAAAGAAAAGAAATTCCACCAAAGGCAGCTAAATTTCCAAGTCCTAATACAAAAGTCTGAATAAGACCATCTCCTAAGATGGGGAAAGCTCTTTCTGGGACAAACTGATTCATATTGGCAAAAAACAGAAAAACAATACTAGCTAGTACAAGGGGAACAATTAATAAGTTGGTTTTTAAAGAAGCATTAAAATCAAGTCTATTGGCAGCACAGACAGCAAGGACAAAAAAGGAAATAATAAAGATAATATTGGTCATAGGATAATAGATGATTTTTATACTTTCACAAAAATTTCTAAGCAAAATACTAGAACTAACTAAAAAGTAAAAGATAAAAATAGTACCAATGATAGTTTTTAATACTTTTCCACCTAAATATTCCGAAATGTCAATGATATCACATCCGCCAAAGTTTTTCATTAATCGAACAATGAGGTAAGAGAAGAAGAGAGCTAAGATGCTAACAAAGATTAAGTTAATAATGGTTGATGATTTAGTGGAAACTAAAAGTTCTCTTGGTAAGGAAGAGATCGTGTGGGTAATAATAATGGTAAGAACTAACATAATTGCTTCCATTGTACCAATTTTTGATTTTGTCATAGTAATAGATCCTTTCTATTTAGTTTTTTACAATCCTTTCATTAAGCGGATGCCAAGTAAGAAGGAAAAATCTTTTATTTATGATATTTCCATTTCATAGAAAATTTAGCTTGATCTTTTTCTTTTTTAGAAGCTACATAAGAAGGACGAAATTCTCTTTTCCAAATAGGATTTAATAAATAGTTATTTCCATTCGAATCGGTGTGGGGAGCAAAAGGCGTGGTGTAAGAAATACCAAAAGAACGTAAACTACAAACAAGGCTAATGTAGACGAATAATCCCAAAGCAATGCCTAAAAATCCAGCCATAAAACCAAGTAAGACAAAGGCAAAACGGAAATATCTTAGGTGAAAGCCAAAAGAAAAATCAGGAATAGCAAAAGAGGCAATACCAGTCATGGCTACAACAATAATTAAAATAGGGCTTACAATGCCAGCACTAACAGCAGCTTGTCCTAGAACCAAAGCTCCTACAATTCCAATGGTAGGACCAATTGCGGAAGGAACACGAAGTCCTGCTTCACGAATTAATTCAAAAGAAATTTCCATTAAAAGAATTTCCAAAATAATAGGGAAAGGTACGTTTTCTCTTGAACTTAAAATAGAATAGAGTAGTCCAGTTGGTAGAATTTCTTGATGGAAACTAGTAATAGCAACATAGAGTCCTGGTAAAAGGAGTGTAATAAAAGCTGCTAAAAACCTAAGTCCTCTTAGAAAATTAGCAAAGTTCACCTTCATGTTAGTATCTTCTGGTGAAGCTAAAAAGTCGATTAATATAGCTGGCATGATAATACCATAAGGAGTACCATTAACAATGACGACAACACGTCCTTTTAATAAATATTTAGTTGCTTTATCTGGTCTTTCAGTAGAGATCATCTCAGGAATTCCTAAAGCATTTGACTCTACAATAAGTTGTTCCAATTCACCAGCAGATAGTAAAGAATCTATCGCCAAATTGTTTAATCGATATTTTACCTCATTTACTAAATCAGTATTGGTTATATTTTTCATGTAACAAACAGCACATTTGGTTTTCGTGATTTTGCCAATTTCTAAGTTTTCAATAATCAAATTTTCATTATTGACAATTCTTCGAATTAAAGAAGTGTTGGTCCTAATATTTTCCACAAAAGCTTCATGAGGACCTTTGATAACAATTTCATTACTAGGACTTTCTACACTTCTTTGTTTAAATCCTTTTACCTCAATATCAAAGGCAAGATTTAAGGTGTCTACGAATAGAGCACAATTTCCGAGAATTAATACCGACTAACAACTTGATCAAAATTAGTTATTTCTTTCATAGCATTTTGGGGCATTAGGCATCCCATTAGATAGTTTGCTAAATCAAATTTTTTTACTTTTCGAATGGTAATCTTATTATTAATGGTTTCTGAAATTACTTTATTTTGTGTACCCTCATATAAATTGTTTTTATTTCGTAGCATTAAAGGTTCTAAAATGAATTTGTCCATAATTTCAGAATCGACCATTCCATCAATATAAGTTAAAAAAGCATTATATTGTTTTCCTCTAGCATTAATGGTAAATTCTCTTAAAATTACATCACTATTAATAAGTAAATTATATTTTGATTGCATATATTCTCGATTTGCTTTTAAACTAGGAAAAATGTGGATGGTTTCTTTTTCTGGTTTTTCTACGGTAGTAGAATTAGGAATGAAATCATTATTGTTTTCAGTAGAAGAGGTACTTTCCGGTAAACTAAAGTCATATTCAACAGGTGGGGTATAAGTAAAAATAGTTTTTAATAAATCTTTTAATTTCATAATTTTCTCCAAAAATAGTTTTTATTAGTATTTCTAAAAAAGTGTAAAATATACTAGTCTTAGAAAGAAAAAAATGATATAATTTAAAAGAGTAAGAATGAGGAGAAAACAGATGAAAAGTAAAATAGTAACAGTGTTGATGACCATTGCTGTGTTTTTTCTAAGTAGTGTTTTTTGTTTCATGGGAATTATTTTATGGAATGAATATATAGAAATAAAAGTTTTGAAACAACCAGAGAATGCAAAAACGATTTTTTATGGAAATGAAGAAACTGTTGAGCAAAATATCAAGACTCCACAAATTGCAGAAAATCCTTTTGATAAACTAAAAGATGTAGGACAAAAAACAGAGGAACAAGAAGATGCGTTTCCTATAAGTGTGAACCAATATTTTTATCAGCAATTAGAAGAACCATCAAAAATAATTTATAGAGCTTTCGAAAAGAATAAAGAAAATATGAAAACAGGGACATATCAAGTAGATTTAGGAAATGCTTTTGATGATATTCTGAAGCAAAGTGATGGACAAGATCAATTAGGTGAGTATTATCAATCAGCTATTGAAGCATATACTTATGATCATCCAGAGGTATTTTATTGGAGTCCTAATAAAATGTATTTAAACATAGAAACCACTACAAAGGGAAAGAATGTTACTTATCATGTGTATATTGACAATGGAAAAGAAGAGAATTATTGGATCCATGAGTTTTCATCAAAGGAGCAAGTGCAAGAGGCATTGAAACAAATAGAAGAAAAGAAAAATATTATTTTACAAAATAAAACAGAAAGCGTTTATGATAATATTAAAATGGTACATGATTACTTAATAGAAAATGTAGAATATGACACGAGTATTTCCAAAGATAATATTTATAATATTTATGGAGCTTTGGTAAAAGGAGAAGCTGTATGTGAAGGTTATGCAAGGAGTTTTAAGTATATGATGGATGCCATGGGAATTCCATGTACTTTAGTAATTGGGAAAGGAAATAATAGAGAGGGACAAATTGAAAATCATGCTTGGAATTATGTACAAATGGGAGAGGTTTGGTATGCTGTGGATGTTACTTGGGATGATCCTGTAACGACTACTGGTTGGGTAAGTCCAAGTTCAAAATATCGTTATTTTTTAAAGGGAACAAGAGATATGGTAAAAGATCATACCCCAAGTGGACAATTTACGAATGGGGGAAAGATGTTTTATTATCCAACCCTTAGCATATCGAATTATGGAGAGTAAAGAAAATCGAAAAAGCGAACTTAAGATTTTTAGAGATAAATCTTAGGTTCGCTTTTTCAAAGGAATTTTAAAAATTCACATTAAAGAATAATACAAATTAAACCACCACTGCCCTCATTTACAATACGCTCTAATGTTTCTTGAAGTTTTAATTGAGCATCTTCAGGCATTTTAGAAAGTTTTGTTTGTAGTCCTTCATTGACTAATTCATGTAAGCTTTTTCCGAAGATATTAGATTTCCAAATTTCTTTTGGGTTACTTTCAAATTCAGAAAGTAAATAGTTTACTAATTCCTCTGATTGTTTTTCAGAACCAACAATTGGAGAAACTTCAGTTTCTACACAAGTTTTAATTAAATGAATGGAAGGGGCTTTGGCTTTTAATTTAACACCAAAACGAGAGCCCTGTTTGATCATTTCAGGTTCTTCTAATTCTAAATCTTCAATACTAGGAGTTACGATACCATAGCCTTTTGCATCAACTTCTTCCAAAGCATAGGCAATTCGATCAAATTTCTTTTTGGTTTTTGATAAATCAGAAATAATACGAAATAAATCTCCCTCATTAGAAACTTCTACATTTGTAATTTCAGAAAGAACTTGATAAAATAATTCTTCCTTTAAGGTAATTTCAATATTTACGGTTCCATCCCCTAAACGAATATCGCCAATTAAAGTATTGGAAATAATTTCTGTTTGTTTTATTTGTTGTACACAAGGGGAAACATCTTTTAACACAGACACATTTTCAAAAGCATTTTTAATTTCACTAAATAGTTCACTTTTTAAGGGATGAGTAAATTCTAATCCATCCATCCAGCGAGGAAATTTAATACCAATTTGTTCTACTGGAAATTCATATAAAATTTTAGAGAACATAGTGTTAATGTCATCAATACTTAAATATTCACAATTGATGGGCATAACGGTGGTATTATATTTTTCGCTTAATTTATTGGCTAATTCTTTGGTATAACTAGAATCTGGATCATTTGAATTTAAAAGAATAATAAAAGGTTTATTTAAAGCTTTTAATTCATTGACAACTCTTTCTTCCGCTTGTCTGTAATCTTCTCTTGGAATGTCAGTAATGGATCCGTCAGTTGTAACAAGAATACCAATAGTAGAATGTTCTTCAATTACTTTTTTGGTTCCAATTTCAGCAGCCATTTCAAAAGGAATTTCTTCCTCTGACCAAGGGGTTTTTACCATACGAGGCATGTCATCTTCTAAATAGCCAATGGCATTATCAACTAAATAACCAACACAATCTACTAAGCGAGTTTTAAATTTTAGATTATCATCTAATGTAATTTCAATGGCTTCATTTGGAATAAACTTTGGTTCTGTGGTCATGATAGTTTTTCCACCAGCACTTTGAGGAAGTTCATCTTTTGCCCTTTCTTTTTTATATTCATTATCAATATTTGGGATTACTAATAAATCCATAAACCTTTTAATAAAAGTAGATTTACCAGTTCTAACAGGCCCAACTACTCCCACATAGATGTCGCCATCTGTTCTTTTTGCGATGTCTTCATACAATCTTGTATTTTCCATCTATATACCTCCTTTAATGTCGCTTTTGTTCAGATTAAAATGTTTGTACAAATAACTTTAGTTAATATATATGGAGTGTTTTTAGGGAATATGACAAGTTTTTATTAAAAACTTGATAAATGGAAGCAAATATGATAAAATCTCATATAATATAGAAAATCACGAATACCTAATGCTTGAAAGGGATGATGAAAGAGTGGATAAAATACAGGATGTAATAGATTTATTAAAGATATATCATCAAGAACATGTTATAAAATTATTGGAAAGATTGGAAGGAAAAGAAAAGGAAGAATTAATTGAACAGATATATAAAATAGATTTTCATCAAATTATGGAGCTTTATGATAATACGAAAAAAGAGTTAGAAATCAAAGAAAATAAAATAGAGAATATTACTTATTTAGATAAAAACAAATTATCAAGGGAACAAAAAGAACAATTCGACGAATTAGGAGAGATGGCGATCCGAAACCATGAATATGCAGTAGTTACCATGGCGGGACGGACAGGGAAGTAGACTTCGGACATAATGGACCAAAAGGAACTTTTAAATTAGATGTTTATGGGAAAGGAAAATATTTATTTGAAATATTAGTTGAAAATTTAAAAGAAGCCAATAAAAAATATCAAGTTGTGATACCTTGGTATATTATGACAAGTAAAGAAAATCATGAAGAAACCATTTCTTTTTTAGAAAAAAATAATTATTTTGGTTATGATAAAGAAAGCATCATGATATTTACACAAAGTGAGTTACCATTAATAGATTTAGAAGGAAAGCTTTTAATTGGTAAAGAGAATAGAATCAAAGAAGCTTCTGATGGGAATGGAGGAACTTATGCTTCCTTAAGAAGAAGCGGATGTCTAGCGGATATGAAAGAAAAAGGAATAAAATGGGTATTCATAGGTGGAGTTGATAATGTACTACTAAAAATGGTGGATGCTACTTTATTAGGAATGGCAATTAAACAAGGGGTTCAAATTGCTTCCAAATCAGTAGTAAAAGCAAATCCACATGAAAAAGTGGGAGTATTCTGTAAAATGAATGGGCATCCAAAAGTAATTGAATATGCAGAATTGCCAACAAAAATGGCTGAAGAAGTGGATGTTAATGGAGAATTAAAATATGGAGAATCTCATATTATGTGCAATCTATATACCATTGAAGCCATTGAAAAAGCAAGTAAAGAACACTTAATGTATCATAGTGCTTTTAAGAAAAATACATATTTAGATGAGAGTGGAAGAGAAATTATTCCAGAAGAACCAAATTCTTATAAATTTGAATCTTTTATTTTTGATGCCTTTGAATATTTTGATGATATTGCCGTTTTAAGAGGAAAAAGAGAAGATGATTTTGCACCAGTTAAGAATAAAGAAGGGGTAGATAGTCCAAAAACAGCAAAGGAATTATATGAAAAATATTGGAATAAACAATAAAGAGAAGTAGGGATGTGTGATAGGGATGTGCAATGGGGACGTTTCCGTTTTCACATTAAAAAAAATGATAAAAAATATAAAGAATAGTATTTTTATTAAATGTGAAAACGGAAACGTCCCCATTGCACATCCCTATCACACATTTCACAGTAACTAGAGTAAGGAAAGGAAAGAAATATGGAAGAATGTAAAGTTTGTAATTTATATCATTTAGAAGAGACCATAGCAAAACCATTACTAGAAAAAGTAGAATATCCGTGGGAAGTATTGGAACAGATTCATGATTATATATTGGAGATAGGAAAGAAGCTAGATCAAAATCAATACAACCAAATAGGGGAAGATGTATGGATTGCAAAGACAGCTAAGGTAATGCCAACTGCTTATATTCAAGGTCCAACTATTATTGGAGAAAATGCTGAAATAAGACATTGTGCTTTTATTCGTGGAAACGTAATTGTAGGAGAAGGAGCAGTGGTAGGAAATTCAACAGAATTAAAAAATGTTATTTTATTTAATAAAGTACAAGTTCCTCACTATAATTATGTAGGAGATTCGATTTTAGGATATAAAGCACATATGGGAGCTGGATCGATTACATCAAATGTGAAATCAGATAAAAAGTTAGTAATTGTAAAAAATGGAGACAAAAAAATAGAAACAGGAATTAAGAAGTTTGGTGCTATGATAGGAGATGAAGTAGAAATTGGATGTGGGAGTGTATTAAATCCAGGAACAGTAATTGGAAGAAATACCAATATATACCCATTATCTTCTGTTAGAGGAGTAATCCCAAAAGATCATATTTATAAAAATAAAAATGAAGTAATAGAAAAAAAGTAAAAGAAAAGAAACTATATCAGTAATGTTATCAAAACATTGTTGATATGGTTTCTTTTTTTGATTGCTTAACTACATAGATTGGTTACCAGGAATAAAGTAATCAACTACACCATAGATTAAAGCACCAATAATAGCTGCTATCCAAGAAATAGAATACCCTGCTACAAAAAATTGAGTTACATATAATACAATTGCTGCTAGTGCGAAACCTACAAATCCTTTACCAAAAGGACTAGCATGTAAACCAGTAAATTTGATAATTAAATAATCAATAACGGTTAGGACGACAGCAGCAATCGCTAAAGTCCAAAAACTATTAATTGTGAATCCTGGTGTAAAAAATGCAGTAATGGCTAAAACTACAGCAGATGCTACTAATCTACCAATAATTTGCCAAGCAGTAGAAGCACCACTTCTAGTTTGATTTCCTTGAGCTTCTGACATAAGTCCAACCTCCTTAGAATTAAAATTTATTTTGTTAATTTTTTTAAGGTTATAAAAATATTATTCTCAAAATTTTAAAATTTATTCAAAAAAAAGCGTATAAAAAAGTTAAAATTTGTAAAAAATAAATAAAAATGTGCTAGTTCAATAAATTTCTTTGCATAAGAAAAACAAGATAATTTAACAAAGAAAGAGGAAAGATTAATATGCTAATTACTTTTTTTAGAGCGATCATTTTATATGTTATAGTTTTAATCGTAATGAGACTAATGGGGAAAAGGGAAATTGGACAACTTCAACCATTTGAATTAGCAATTTCTATTATGATAGCAGATTTAGCAACTATTCCCATGACAGAATTAGGAATTCCAATATCCAATGGAATTATTCCTATATTAGGACTTTTAGTAATGCATTTAGTCATTTCTATCATCAATATGAAAAGTCTAAAAGCAAGAGAAATTATATGTGGAAAACCAAGTATTTTAATTTATAGAGGAAAAATCAATGAAGAAGCTTTGCGTAAAGAAAGATTTACAATTAATGAATTAGAAGAAAGATTACGAGGAAATAATGTAGTAAATCTAGGAGATGTAGAATATGCAATATTGGAAACGAGTGGGCAAGTAACTGTAATTCAAAAACCAGAAAAAAGAAATACCATTCCAGAAGATTTTCAGATCCAACCAGAATATGAAGGAATTCCATATGATTTAGTGATAGATGGAAAGATCATGGAAAAAAATTTACAAGCATTGGGAAAAAATTATATGTGGTTAAAGAAACAAGTAGAAAAATTTAAGATAAAACCAGAAGAAGCGCTAGTGGTAACAATAGATGGAAAAGGACAAATTTTTTGCCAAGAAAAAAACAAGAAAAAATAAAAACGGGTGGTGATTTTAAGCAGCGTCCCTTTAATCACCATCAAAAAAGGAGTTTTTTATGTTAAAAGAGACAATTATTTGTATTGTAATTGTAGTGCTTATTAGTTTGGGAAATTATATGACACAAAATTATACCAAGGAGACAGTTGGAGAATTATCTACGGAACTATGGGATTTGAAAGAAAAGGTCATACAACAAGAAAAAGAAAAACTAAAAAATAGCTTGGAAGAAATTGATAGACAATGGGGAAAGAAACATGAAAAGTTGGCTTATTATATTGAACATGACGAATTAGAAAAAATAGAAACCGAATTGGTGGCTATGAAAGGAAATGTAGAGATAGAGGATTATGATAGTTTAATGAGTGGAATTGAGAAAAGTATTTTTATCTTAAAACATATTGAAGAAAAGTATGATTTTAATTTACAAAATATATTTTAAAAAAGAGAAATAAAATAAAAAGTTACTAATTATAATTAGTAACTTTTTTGATGGGAAAATAAACCGATCTTAAGTAAGCGTAAAGAAAAATTCTTTGTAAATAAAACTTAAAATATTTGTAACGAAAGGTTAAAAAATGAAGAAGTAAAGTAAACCGTAAGGGAAGAAAAGGCATAATTTTTTTTTCAAAATAATACTACTTGATATTAAGAAATAAAGAATGCTATAATAGGAAATAAATATAGTATTTTTAAAGAAAAGGATGAGGTTAGATATGAAAAAGAAAGGAATAATAGGAATTGGATTTATGACTTTAGTTTTATTGGCTACTAATTTATTAGCAGCAGCTAATTTGAAAGCAGTAGCCAATAGTTCAACAAATGAAATAAAAGGAGGGCAAGAAGTAACCATTACTTTAAGATTTGATGAATATCAGCAAATTGAAGATGGACTCAATGCTTATCAAGCAACACTAGAGTATAATAAAGAGATTTTTGAAGAAGTAAAACAAGAAAATTTTCAGTGTTTAAATAATTGGGAAAAATTACAATATAACCAAACAACAGGAGAATTTGTTGCCATTAAAAAAGCAGGAAGCACAGAACCAGAGGAGATTGTGACTATAACATTAAAGGCAAAACGAGGAGCAAAGGCAGCCACAACGGAGATAAAAATCAAAAATATAGTAACTTCAGAAGGAGAAAGAGATATTTCAATTGGAGAAGCAAAAGCAACAATTAATATTATAGAAGATCAGGAAGAAAAACCAGAGGAGCCAAAACCAGAAAAAATTACTTCTCAAAAATACATAATAACAAAAGATGCTATTGAAAGAATTTTACCAAATACAACAGTAGCACAATTTAAATCTAATGTGACATTAGAAAATGTAACAACAGAGCCTCAAATTATATGCACTGATTCAGAGGGAATGGCATTAGCAGAAGATGAAATAATTACTACTGGTACACAAATAAAAGTAGGAAAAACATTGCAATATACACTGATTGTAATAGGAGATTCAGATGGAGATGGAGAAATTACAGTCAATGATATGGCTGAATTAAAATTACATCTTATTGAGAAACAGTTGTTAAAAGGCATTCAACTAAGAGCAGCAGATGTTGATCAAGATGGAGAAGTAACCATTAATGATTTAGCACAAATGAAATTAATCCTGATTGATTTATGGGAACTTAAATAATAAGTTTTAGGTGAAAAAGTAAGATCAATTGTAAAATTAAAAATGGAGGATGGAAATACCCATGAAAGAAAAAGCTAGTAAAATGATAAAAATAAGTATTTGTTCTGCATTATTTCTAATGTTATCATTAGGTGTTATTTATGCTACTAATATCCTATCTTCAAAAGGAGAACTGAATGATGATGGCATCATAGATTATAGTGATGTTAGTTTGCTAGAAAGCCATTTAATTCATGTTAGAACTTTGCCAGAAGAAAAACTTTCTAATGCAGATATGAACAGTGATGGAGAAATTACAGTAACAGACCTTTCTCTATTGATTAGAAAGATAGAAAATAAAAGAGATTATCATGTAGAATTAACTAATTTAGATACTTCCAATTACTATCCTGAAAAAGGAAGTGATCTAGAAATTACATTTGGAGCGATTATCAATTATGATGATGTAAGGATTGAAAAGTTAGTTATTAATAATCAAGAGTATAAGATCGAGAATGAAAATGGAAGTTATAAAGTAAAATTAAAGGTAGGAACACAAGCAGGAAAACAAGAATATACCTTTACCAAAGTTATTTTGAATACAGGGGCAGAGGTGAAAATAGATGATACTTTTATCATTAGTGTTCGAAAAACAAATCCTTATATTGAGGAAAATAGCTACCGATTGGAAGAAAGCTTTGAAGGAAAAGCATATATAAACTTTGACTTAATAGATGAAGAGCAAAGTATTACATCTGCTCAATTTACGGTTTATGAAGTTTCTAAGATAGCAGACCAACCCCAAGAAGAATTACAAGTAGAAGATTCAGAAACACAAATTGTGCAAGCTAATATAAAGGCAGGAGAAAATAGACAAGAAGTAATTGTAGAAGACGGAAAAACTTATCGAGTAGAAATTTGTGTAGCTTATAATACAGTCTTAGAACCAATTGAGGGAAAAGATCATATGGATAGTTCCCTTCTATATAATAAAGAATTTACAATGGCATTAGACTATCAATTTAGTATCACCAATATTCATACGCAGAAAGAAGGAAGTGAAAATAGCCACTTTGCTAAAAAAGAACCAATTCAAATTGCGTTTAATAGTACAAATTTAGCTTTTGAAAATACGAGTAGTTCTAATTTTGAGCCAACTATGATCACAGTAGGGAATAAAGAATATGAATTAAGCAAAGATGAAAATCTTTACAAAGCAACAATAGATGGATTCGAAACAGTGGGAGAAAATACCATAATCATAGAAAAAGTGAAACTAAGAAATGGAAAGGAATTTGTATTAGAAGAAGGAAATACAGTAAAAGTAACAATTGATGCTCAAAAACCAGTGGTATCTAATCTACAAACAGAAGAAAATGTACAAGAAAAAAATATTAAAGTAACATTCCAAATTGAAGATGAAGCAAAATCAATTCGATCAGCCAAAGTGGTACTTTATGATAGTGGAGAAAATATCATAGCTAGTCAAGACATAACAACAGAAGAAATAGAAAATGGAAAGGTAGAAAAAATCTTTAATACAAAAACAACAAATCATTATATTATAAAAGTAATTGCAACTTATGAAGAAACAGAAGACCATATTATAACAGATAGTGTTCTATTAGAAAAGGAAATTACAGCCAATCGTTTTGCAATGATCAAAAAAGCAGAAGTAGAACCAATTGCTTTAGAAAAAAAGCAAACCGTAAAAATTACATATGAAATTGAAAGCAACAGTGAAAGCGAAATTGCAAAAATTCGTGTCAATAACCTAGATTGCATTGCTACTAAAATAGCAAATGGAAAATATGAAATCGTTACAAAAGTAGGAGAAGAAGCAAAAGTCTTACAACTAACAGTTAGCAAAATCATTTTTGCGGATCAAACGGAAGCAATTGTAGACAATACCGTAGAAGTAAATGTGTTAAGAGAGATACCAAAGATTGAAGAAATTAAACAAGAAGATAACCTAGCTAACAATCAAGTAACGGTAACCTTTACATTAGTAGATCCAGATAATAGCTTTATCACAGGAAAAGTACAATTAGTAAAACCAGCTGTGGATGGAAATCCAGAGCAGGTAATCCAAGAACCAACGATTGAAAGAGATGGCGAACATGGAAAAGTAATTTTCGAAAATGTAGAAATTGACAAAGAATATACAGCAAGATTTATTGCAAACTATAATCGTTATCCAGAAGGTGACGAAAACATAGAAGAAAATCAAGTCATTCGAGAAGCAAAAATTATGCTAGTTGGTGACTATAACTTACAAGTAAGTGACCTAAAAACAGCAAACAAAGAAAAAGACACAAAATATTTTGAGAAAAACGAAGAAATTACCCTAAGCTTTAATTGCACCAATGCAACCAGTTTCTTACCAGAAAAAGCAGTCATAAATGGAAGCGAATATAGTTTAACACATACAGAAGGAACTAACATTTATACCGCTAAATTAGCAGGATTAGAAGAAAGTGGTGTAAAAGAATACAAATTAGAAACCATTATATTAAACAATAAGAGATTTTTAGACGTAGAACCAGAACAAAAAATAAAAATCGAAGTATTAAAAGAAAAACCAACCATTACCAGTTTTGGATACAAAGAAGACGATACTGACAAAAATAAGGTAGTGGCAAGCTTTAACCTAAATGACATAGAAACAACTATCTCAAATGGAACCATTGTAATTTTGGATGACCATAAAAATGAAATCAAAACACAAAATTTAGTAGTAGGCAATAATCAAATTACATTTGAAAAAATAGATAGTGAATACTATAACATTAAAGTAAAGGCTAATTATGACCTAGATACCAATGCTTTAGGCGCTGGCGAAAATGAATACCAAGAACAAATATTGTTACAAGAAGAAATCGATTTTACAGAACGAAAAATCCAACTAAAAGATATACAAGATGTTAGATTATACCATATATATTATGGATTTCCAATGGAAGTAAAGAACATTGATAGTAATGAAATAATTGAAAATCCAGAAAATTATGTAGCAAAAGTAAAAATGAAAAATATGCCAGATATGCATGCAAATATAAAATCTTGTAGAATTGAGCAAAGAAAAGTTATTTTAGAATTAGATGTAGAAAATACGATCATCTACAAAGGAGACGAAAGACAAGCAAAAGTAGAAGTACCTTTTGGTGTTATGGGAAATACAGGTTCTTCTGTAAAAAATGAATCTTTTGAAGACTTACTTTATCAAATGAGACAATATCCAACA
>CASAUJ010000008.1 GCA_949118805.1 uncultured Clostridia bacterium
AATTTTAATTTTCAATTTTAATTTTCAATTTTAATTTTCAATTTTAATTTTCAAAAGCAAAATTATTTCTAATTTTACTTTTGAATGTTTTTAAAAAACATTCTTTTTAGTTTACATTTTTAAATTTTTTCATTTTTCATGATCTTATTTTCTTTTTATGTTTATCACTTTTTCTTTTTTATTACTTACTCATTTTTCTACTATTCCCCTACTTTATATGTATTTTCCCATACCCAAAAGTAGAAATTTTTGTAAAAAGTGTAAACTATTTTTTCATTTTGTACATATTATACAACAAAAACAATATTTTTGCAAAATTTAATTTTAGGAGTGACAAAAATGAAAAAAATTTTTTTGAGCGAACAAAATCAAAATAATAGAGGAGAAAAAAATTCTCCCCCTAAAAAATCTTTTAAAATTTATAAAAATAATCTTTTTCATTCTCTTAATGATGTTGAACATTTTTTAAATAATTTCCAACATTATTCAAAATATTTCAAATTATATAAAATAATAAAGAAATGATTTATTTATTGATTGTTTTTTCTTGTATATATTTCATTAAATTCTTCATTTTCATTTCCATCTATTATTATTTTTACTTGATTGATTTCTGTTAATTCCGTTAAAGTATTTACAATAGAATTAATTAAATTATTTTTTTCTTTTTCTTCTTCTTTTTTATAATTCAAAATTTCTTTTGAAAAATCTAATACTACGCAATCTTTTTCAAAATAAGTTTTATTTAATTTAGTTCCTTCTGGTATTATTCGTTTATTTTTTTCATTTTTTGGTCCTTCTATTAATAAATTAATTAATTTATCTTGTGCATTATTCATGATTTCTTTTATATCCATCAATCTTGCTTCTGGATTTAATTCATTTGTTTCTTTATTCGGAAAATACAAACTTACAATTGTTTGTCTTACTTGTTGTTCTGTTATTTCTTCTTCTGGTATATATTCTTCTAATGTAGATTCTTTCTCTTTTTTATTTTTTGCATATTGAATTCCAAAATATCCTCCTATTAATATTATTGTTAAAATAACCAAAAAAATTACTCCAATTTTTTTATTTTTCATGGGCTCCTCCTTGTACTTTTTATTTATTAACCATCTTATTATTTGTTTGTCCCTTTTAGAACATTTTTTATAATTCGAATTAAAATATGTCCCATTTTTTTGTAAAAGTTAAAATAATTTTTGAGAATGTTTCCAAAAACCAACCAATATTTTCCATTTGACAAAAAGCTGTTTTCCGTATACAATGAGAAGGATTACATAGATTTATTCTATGTAAAGAAAGGAAGTTTTTGTCATGGAGAATATTTTACATGTTGGACTAGATGTTGGTTCAACAACCGTTAAGATTATTGTAATGGATAAAAATAAAAATACAATATATAAAGATTACCAAAGACACTTTTCAGATACCAAAAATACAGTATGCCATGTATTAGAAAATCTACTTATTCAATATCCTTTGAATTCTTTTACATTAGCTCTTACAGGTTCTGGTGCTATGTCAGCTGCTAAATTTTTAGGAGTAAATTTTATTCAAGAAGTAGTTTCTTGTAAACGTGCTGTTGAAAAATATATCCCAAAAACTGATGTAGTTATTGAATTAGGTGGAGAAGATGCTAAAATTATCTATTTTGATCAATCTATTGAACAACGTATGAATGGTACTTGTGCAGGAGGTACAGGAGCTTTTTTAGATCAAATGGCTTCCTTATTACATACGGATACACGTGGTTTAAATGAACTTGCCAAAAATTACTCTACCATTTATCCTATTGCTTCTCGTTGTGGCGTTTTTGCGAAAACAGATATTCAGCCTTTAATCAATGAAGGAGCTGCTAAAGAAGATATCGCTGCTTCTATTTTTCAAGCAGTTGTGAATCAAACTATTAGTGGACTTGCTTGTGGTAGACCAATTCGTGGAAATGTAGCTTTTTTAGGTGGTCCTTTAAATTATCTATCTGAATTAAGAACTCGCTTTATTGAAACACTTCATTTAAAAGAAAGTGAAATTATTATTCCTGAAGAAGCTCATTTGTTAGTTGCCAAAGGTGCTGCTCTTGACTCAATTCATTCTAATATTATGACCCCAAATGAATTACAAGAAAAAATTGAAAATTTGAAAAACTCTCAGGATCACACCACCAAGCCTTTAGATCCTTTGTTTAAAGATAAAGAAGATTATCAACTTTTTAAAGATAGACATAATTTAGCCAAAGTAAAAAAAGTCTCTCTTGAAACTTATGAAGGAGACTGCTATTTAGGAATCGATGCCGGTTCTACTACAACAAAACTAGTTTTAGTAGATAAAGAAGGAAATTTGTTATATTCTCTTTATGGAAGTAATGAAGGAAATCCTTTAAAAAGTGTTATAAATATGTTAAAACAACTTTATGAAAATTTACCTCAAAAAGCTATTTTAAGATATAGTGGAGTAACTGGATATGGAGAAAAATTAATTCAAACGGCTCTACATGTAGATTTAAACGAAATTGAAACCATTGCTCATTATACAGCTGCCAAAACTTTTGAACCAAATGTGACTGCAATTGTAGATATCGGTGGACAAGATATGAAATACATTCGTATGAAAAATGGATCTATTGATAATATTATGCTAAATGAGGCTTGTTCTTCTGGATGTGGATCTTTTATTGAAACCTTTGCCAAAAGTTTAAATCTTGAAATTTCAGAATTTGTAAAGGAAGCTATTAATAGTAAAAGACCTGTTGATTTAGGTTCTAGATGTACCGTATTTATGAATTCTAAAATAAAGCAAGCTCAGAAAGAAGGATATTCTGTAGGAGATATTTCAAGTGGATTATCTTATTCTGTTATAAAAAATGCCATTCAAAAGGTTATGAAGGTTAGAGACGTGGAAACTCTTGGAAAACATATTGTTGTTCAGGGTGGTACTTTTTACAATGATGCTGTTTTACGTGCTTTTGAATTAATTGTAGGAAAAAATGTAATTCGCCCAGATATCTCTGGTTTAATGGGTGCTTACGGAATGGCTCTTTTATCCAAAGAACAGTATGAAGCAAACTTGGATATGGAATATACTTCTACCATCTTAAAAACAGAAGAATTGGATCAACTAGAAATAAAAGTCACCCATACTCGTTGTAATAATTGTGAAAATCATTGTAAATTAACAATCAATAAATTTAGTAATGGACAAATTCATGTGTCTGGTAATCGTTGTGAAAAAGGGGCTGGAATTATCACAAAAGCAGAAAAATTACCAAATTTGATTCAATATAAGCAAGATCGACTTTTCGCTTATGAACCTTTAGAAGAGCCATTTGCTCCAAGAGGAGTTATTGGAATCCCAAGGGTTTTAAATATGTATGAAGATTATCCTTTTTGGTTTACCTTTTTAACGTCCCTAGGATTCCGTGTTATTTTATCTGAAAAAAGTACACGAAAAACATATGAAAAAGGAATGGAATCTATGCCATCTGAATCGGTATGTTATCCTGCCAAACTTTCACATGGACATATTGAAAGTTTATTAGAACAAGGAATTAAAACTATCTTTTATCCTTGTATGCCATATTCTAGAAAAGAATATGATAAAGCAGATAATCATTATAATTGTCCGATTGTAATTTCCTATTCTGAGGTATTAAAAAATAATGTAGAAGGCTTAAAAAAAGATAACATAAAATTTTTAAATCCTTTTTTACCATTTGATCAGAAAAACTTAGTAAAAAAAATAATGGAATTGGAAGAATTTAAAAATTATCATTTTACTAAATCTGAATTGATGGAAGCAGCTCAAAAAGCAGAAAAAGAATATCAAAAATGCAAAGAAGATATTCGTAAAAAAGGAGCTGAAACAGTAAGATATTTAGAAGAAAATCATTTAAAAGGAATTGTTTTGGCTGGACGTCCTTATCATGTAGACCCAGAAATTAATCATGGAATTGATACACTTATTACTTCTTTGGGGCTTAGTGTGTTAACAGAAGATAGTATCTCTGATAAAACAGAAGCTAAAAGACCTATTCGTGTAGTTGATCAATGGGTTTATCATGCTAGACTTTACGCAGCAGCAGATTTTGTTGGAAAACATGATTGTTTAGAATTAATTCAGTTAAATTCTTTTGGTTGTGGAGTAGATGCTGTTACAACAGATCAAGTGGAAGAAATTTTAACTAGTTTTAATAAGATGTATACTTTAATAAAAATTGATGAAGTAAATAATCTAGGTGCTGTTAGAATTCGTATTCGTTCTCTTTTAGCAAGTATGAAAAAGCGTGATCAAGAAAAAAGCCAAGAGCAACAAATTGGAGATTATGGAATTACCAAAAAAATATTTACTAAGGAAATGCGTAAAGATTATACCATTTTAATTCCACAAATGGCTCCTATTCATTTTGAATTATTAGAATCAGCTGTACGTTCCTCTGGTTATCATGTAGAATTGTTAAGAGAATGTACACAAAAAACAGTAGAAACAGGTTTAAAATATGTTAATAATGATGCTTGTTATCCTTCTATTTTAGTAACTGGACAAATGATCGAAGCATTACAATCAGGAAAATACGATTTAAATAAAACGGCTCTTATTATGTCTCAAACTGGTGGTGGTTGCAGGGCTACAAATTATATCGGATTTATTCGAAAGGCTTTAAAAGATGCTGGTTTTGAACATATTCCCGTTATTTCCTTTAATATTGTAGGTATGGAAAAAATGCCTGGTTTTAAATTAACCGTTCCTTTAGTAGAAAGATTATTAAAAATGTTAGTTTATGCTGATTTATTACAAAAAATGTTAACCAAAAATAGAGCTTATGAAATCCATAAAGGTGAAACGCAGAAACTTTTTGATGCTTGGATGGAAAAATGTAAAAATTTATTAGAAAAATCTTCTAATAAAGAATTTAAACAAAGTATTTATGATATTGTAAATGATTTTGAAAAAATTGAATTAGATACTTCTATAAAAAAACCTCGCGTTGGTATTGTAGGAGAAGTTTTAATTAAATATCATCCATTTGGTAATAATTATGTTGCCGACCTTTTAGAAAAAGAAGGAGCAGAAGTAATTTTACCTGATTTTATGGGATTTGCTAAATTTATGTGTACACACAAAATTACTTTTAATCATTTATTAAATACGAATAAAACTTCTTCTAAATTGATGAAAGCCGCTATTAAATTAATTGATATTCTTGAAAAAGATGTTAAAATTGCACTTGCTCGTTCGAATAAAGATTATTTACCTCCATGTGATATCTGGCATTTAGAAAAAAAAGTAAAAGATGTGTTATCTATTGGAAATCAAACTGGTGAAGGTTGGTTTTTAACAGCTGAAATGATTGAATATATAGAAAATGATATTCCAAACATCGTGTGTGTTCAGCCATTTGCTTGTTTACCAAATCATGTTGTTGGAAAAGGTGTCATAAAAACAATCCGTGAAAAATACCCAGATGCTAATATTTCCCCCGTTGATTATGATCCAGGTGCCAGTGAAACCAATCAAACCAATCGTATAAAATTATTAATGACTGTTGCAAAAGATAATTTAAGTACAAAAGAAAATAAAAAACATGCTTTAGAAAAAGAAAATGAAGTAGTTTCTCCTAAATCAGATTCAAAAATATTAAAATAACAAAAAGAGGATGTGAAAAATCCTCTTTTTTAAAAAAATAATTTACCTTTTTCCGATTTTAAAAATTTTTTTGTTTGTTGATATCCTAATCGATATAATTCGTCTATTTTTTTCATGTCTAATAATCCCACTTTTTCACTTTTTATTTTTAATACTTCATCTGCTCCTTCCATTTCATAATTTGATAATTCTTTACATAAAAGACTAATTGAACGTCCTGCTACCTCCACTAAATTTTTTTCACATTTTTGATTTTCCTTTTCTTCAAAAAGAATGCTTAAAACCTTTTTGGCTCCCAATTCTTTTAACTCTTTCCATGGTACATTTTCTCGAATTCCTCCATCAATTAATTTAGTATTTTGATAAGGGCATGGTGAAAATACAACTGGATAACTACAACTAGCTCTTACTGCTTTTCCAATTGTTATATCATTTATGTAAATAACTTGTTTTTTTTCCTTTCCTAACTGGCAGGAAGTAAAACAAATAACCTCTCCTTTGCACATATCTACACATGGTATCGCCAATGTATTTTTTATTTCCTGTATTCTAGTAATTCCTTTCATTTTTGAAATTTGATCCATAAGTTTTTCTATCTGTTTTCCATTATTCAATCCATCAATTTGAATTTGTCCTGTAAAGAGAAGTCCAAAAATTAATTTAAAAATATTTACAATATCTACATATTTTATTTTCCTACAATATTTTTTAAAAATTTTATACATTTCTTCTGCTGAAAATCCCATTGCATATAAACAAGCAACAATACTCCCGTGAAGAAGTTCCTCCCACATATTCAAATTTTATACTGTTTTCTTCTAATGCCTTTATAGCCCCTATATGTGCTGCCCCTTTTACACCTCCACCAGCTAAACATAGTCCCATTTTATTTTTTACCATATTTTTTCTCCTTTATTCTTTTTAAGTAAATTTTATGAAGAGAGAAAAAGAATCATGATTCTTTTTCTTTTTTTGTTAAAAAATACTAATAAAGAAATTCTTTATTAGTATTTTTATTTATATAATCTTATTAAATAATTTGTTTTGCCACTTTTTAACAACTCGATCTAATATCAGAAATAGAATTGCAAAAATAGCTAATTCTGTTAGTAAAGCAAATAAAATATTCATTTCTTCCAAAAGTTTAGCAAGATACATTAGGAATACTACATTTCCGATCATAAAAGCATATTGAAAAACTTTATTATCATTTCTTTTTACTACTGCATGTGCTGTATCCCAATCAAGATTTGGTCTTCTTAAGTCAATCATTAACATGAGATAACTATTGATGAAACTGATAAACATTCCTATGGCAAATAAAATAATGAAATATTCTATTTCAATTGTTGGTATAAAATATCCTACTACTCCTAATATGACTATTTCTACTATAAAGTTTAAGATAATTTGAGGGATATTTTTATAAATAAATTGTTTATAAAATTCGATAGGAACACATTTTACGAAAAAAGCATTTTTCCCTTCTCTTGAGATAGCGGTTAAAGAAATCGTAGAAATAGTAAATAAAATTTGCATTACAATTAATATGTCACATGCGCCTTCTGTATTTAATGATAAATTTTGTATTGCATTATGAATTTCTTCCTCTTTCAAAATTTCTAGAATTAATGGTTGTAAAGCAATCAGAAACATGATGACAGTAACCAAAATAATCATAACAGGAAAGACGCATTGCATAAAGAAAATTGGTTCTCGTATTAAATTTTTTATTTCTTTTATGAAATAGGCTTTTCTTTTACTCTTGCATTCTGTAAACTTTTTAATTTTAATCTTTTTTCTTCTCTTTTTCGCCGGATTTACCATATTTTGCAAGATATCTTTTAAATAAGTCATTTTTCCCAATAGTACAAAGATTGTCCCACCTATTATTTCATAACAAAGTATTTTTAAAAATGAAATAACAGCAATTCCTTTGTTGGGATTTGACATGATTTCTATACTTGGATTAACTACTAAAAGATAGTTTCCCACTTGTTTTGTTTTTTGATTAAAATACTGAATTTCTTGTTCTATTTGTCCTTCCTCTTTTGTTTCAAATAATTCATTCATTGCTTTCATCTGTATTATACAAAGTAATGTAATCATAATAATTGTAATCACTATCTGAAAAATATCTTTATTGCGCATAAATTTAGCAAATCTCATAATAAGTAACATAATAATGCTTACTATTATAACTAATAAAACAGGAAAAAAAATCAAAATTAAAATTTCCCATATAAAAAACAAGATATGTGCTTGTGTTACAAATCCATATAAAGTAAGCGGTATAAAAGCGATTATGGCTTCTGTTAGATAGATCATAGCTAATACTGTATTAAATTTTGCCATTAATAATTCTATTGTTCTTATAGGCATTGGCAAAACTTTTTCAAGATCTTTTGAAAAAAAGAATATATTCGCACAAATTAGTATCGTTTGGAATAAGATTACAATGCCCAAAATTAAAAAATATAAATTTAAAAACAAGGGCTCTTGTCCTATTTCTTTTAGGAAATAGATTGCTTCATAACTAAGATAAGCAATACTAAAGAAAACAATGGCCATTAACCAAAAGATCATCGATTTTTTATTAAATTTTTTTTGGAATTTATCAAAAATAGGCATATTTTGATAAAATTCTTTAATAAACACTTTCGTTAAACTAATTATCTTCTTCATTTTTCTTTGTTATCTCCATAAATAATTCTTCTAAAGATGCATTTTCTTTTAATTCCTTTTTCATTTCTTCCAAAGTACCCACAAAAACTAATTTTCCATGGTTGATAATTCCAATTCGATCACATAGCTTTTCCGCAATTTCTAAAATATGTGTGGAAAAAAATACTACTTTATCGGCTTTGGCATGTTCTTTCATTTTATTTTTCAAAGAAAAGGCTGATTCTGGATCTAATCCAGTAAGTGGTTCATCTAAAATCCAATTTTGAGGATCGTGTAATAACACAGATATAATCACAATCTTTTGCCTCATTCCATGAGAATAACTTTGTATTTTATCATTTAATACTTCATACATACCAAATTCTTTGGATAATTGTAAAATTCTTTTTTCTCTTATCTCTTCTGAGACTTCATACATATCTGCTATAAAATTTAAAAATTCGATTCCTTTTAATTTTAAAAACATATCTGGATTGTCGGAAATGAAGCCAATTTGTTTTTTCGCTTCAACAGGTTCTCTTTTTATACTTTTTCCATCTAAGATAATATCCCCCTCGTCTATTTCTAAAATTCCTGTTATCATTTTAATCGTAGTTGTTTTTCCTGCTCCATTTGGACCTAAAAAACCAAAAATTTCTCCATTTTTTATTTCTAAGTTCATATTTTCTATGACTTTTGTTCCTTTTTTATAAGATTTTGTTATATTTTTTATCTCGATCATAGAAAAAAACCTCCTACTACTTTTATTCTTCTATACTAAATGACATCACAAAATCTGTTCCTTCTTGTAATTGCATAATGATGTCCATATTTTTAGTTTGTCCATTTCCATCTGAAATTTTCAGTTTATACACATAATATCCGCTTTGTTCTGAAAATTTTGCTTCTTCAATTTGATTGTTTTCAAAAAATATATCTTCTGCAAATTCTTCAAATTTTTCTTGTGTCTCAAAATAGTTTTGTTGAAAAGATTTTGCTAAAACACGATAAATATAATCATAGTTTTTGTCATTTAAACTACTGATAAATCGCATTACATTTATGGAAACTTTTTCTTCTGATGTTCCCTTTTTATATTCTTCTTGTACTTCTTTTGTTCCTACTATATAGTTATCTAGCATAATGGTAAAATCTGCTACATTGTTTTTTGAAATATAAAAGATATAATATTTATCTTGTTGATCTTTTACAATGTATTCTATTACTTCGTCATAAATCGTTTCCTTATATTCTTTTAAGCTTTTTCTAATTATATTTTCTCTATTTTCTTCTATATATTGCATGAAATTTTCTTTGTTTCCAAAACGTTTTTCTCGATAATTTTTCTCTAAACGCTGATAGGCTTCTTCTGGATTTGATAACATCATCCATTTATAATAATTAAAATATTGTTGTAATTTATATTTTGTTGTTATGTTATCTTCTATAATTTGATTGTTTCTATTTTTTTCTATTTCTTCATCATATCCTTTTTTTTCTTCTTGATATTCTTCTTTGTTTATTGGTACAACAGAAAAGGTTTTATTTTTTCGATCCAAGTTGATCACTAAATATAGATCTTCTACAAAATGATATTCATAGTCTTGCATATATCCATATATTACATAAGAATTGGCTTTTTCTCCTGGATAGGCTTTCATTTCCAATGGAACATAGATAACCTCTTCTTCCATTTCTGTTACAAAATCATAAACATTGTTAATTGAAATATTTTTTTCTTTTATAAATAGATCACTTAAAACACTTAATGCATCTTGTCTAATTTCTTCATCTTCTATAATTTGGACATAGTTATTTTCTTCGTCATAACTATAATACATTGAATTATTAGGATTGATCATTGCTAAATATTGATTGACACAATTAACAACCATAAAATAATCATCACCAATTTTTATTTCTTTCTCTTTTTTCTCTTCTTGTATTTGTCCTTGTTCTTGGGATTTTTGCTGTTCTTGTTTCTCTTTTCTATTGGAAACTACTAACAACATTAATAGGATTATGATTACAATCACACAAATGATCATCCAGATCATTATTTTTTTGCTTTTTTTATGTTCCAAAATATCCCTCCTATTATTTTTTGAATTTACTAAGGTGCCACATTTCCTGTAAAAATTTGATACCATTTTCTTGCAAATTCTTGTCTTTTTGGCACACCTGCATCACTTGCTGGACTTTCATAAAAGCCCGCAAAACATCTTGTTGCTTCATCTACTGTTGTAGCATTTTTCCAATCTTCTAGATAATAAGCATGACTTCTATTATTACAAAATGCTCCTTTTCTTCTTATACTTGCATAGTTACTTGCTGAATTAACCACTCCAACTTCTGCTAAGAAATATTCTATCTGTGTATCCACATCAGTCCAATCGACTCCTTTTGAAGCTGCATAAGCTTCATACTTTGCTCTTCTACTTTTTGGATTTCCAACAACCCATCCATCCCAATTCCATTGGAAAAGTCCGATTGAGTTTCCTCCTGTTACATCAGTTGGATTAAAACTTGATTCTCTTTCAATATTTCCCATGGCTCCTGCTGTTGCTATTTCACTAAATCCTGCACTTGTTAAAGCATTCCATACTCTCTCTTGTACCGTATTTCCTGTTATACTAAAACTAGCAGATAACATATAACCTGGCATAAATAAATTATAATTAAATTCTCCTTCGCTATCTTTTCTTGGTAATTTATAAATTAAATATTTCACTAAGTCCGCCATATGTGCTATTTTCTCATTTTCTTCAATTACTTCATAAAGCCATTCATCTGCATCTTGAATCTTCTCTCTTACTCCCGTATATTTGTATTGATTAAACATTGTTACAAAATTAGGAGCTGTTTCTTCATTATCTTTTGGTTTAAAGATTGGAGTTCCTGGTGTATATTTTTGTGTACTTGTAATATGTACTATTTTATCAGAAATCTCAATATATTTATGGTAATATCTTACTTCTAAAATTTCCTCTACATTCGTAACTGGATTTGGCAATACAGAATCTCCAAACCCTGTGCTTTGATTAATTCCCTTTCTTATTAATTCTCCTTTTATACTATCAATATCACTACAAGAATAAGTATTTCCCATTCTAACAAGTTGATCTGAATATTCTTGGTCTTTTTGCGTTACAGTACTTGTTTCTGCTTCTCCTTGCTCTGCTTTTGAATAAATATATTCATTTTGATAATCCGCAATCCATGTATCAGCTTTTGTTAATAAAGCATTTATCGTATTCGTTTGTTTTATTTTGGTTTTTGTCGTTTTATATTTTTCGATTGCGTGCGGATCATGCTCATGTTCTTTTATATTGGTTGAGTCTGATTCTCCATTTTCATAATGTGATACAATTCTTCCTCTTACTACTGCTTTTGTTTGTTCTTTATAATTCCAATCATCTATATCTGTATTGATCGTTACATTGTCATAAATTGTTATTTGGATATCACTTTGGTAAATTAAGTCTGCTAATTCCATTACAAAACTTTTACTTTCTCCCATAACTAACAATGCCCATAACATATCAAATGGCATCGTATATTGTTTTACCATTTCTTCATAATTTATTTTTTTCGTAGATATGATATAATTGGATTCATTATAATCCTCTGGGTTTACATTTGGATCATCGGTAGTAATAGTTATATTGGTTTGTTCCCAAGTTGCTACTACTGCTACATATCCTGTTGTATCTGTTTTTTCTTTTTGTGTTACAAGATCGGTTTTTTGGGAGTTATTTTGTGTATTAGACGAATTGGTTATATTGGTTCCTGTTCCTATATTGTTCTCTTTTGGCTCTGCTTTTGTTACTACAATATACCATCGATCCTTCATTAATTCTTCTACATCAAACCAACCAGATCCAGTTTTACTTCCTGGATTGGATACATAAATTTGTCCTTCTTCATTGATATCTAATAAAGCCATGATATGGCCTACATTGGAAAAAATAGAATTCCCGTTTTTTCCAACAGAAATCAACATAACATTCCCTTCTCGTAAATTATTTTGAATGACTTCTGCCGATGGATAAAAGATCACTTCTGAATTTAGTCCTAAAGAATTCATTTCTCCTTGTAATGGTCCAGAACCTGTATAACCATATTTTGCATCCATTTGTGCCGCTGTATCTCGTGGATCATAATTATAATCCGTTAATCCACTTGCCAAAATAGCAACCGATGTTGGGCCACAACCAGAACTAGCAATACTTCCATCCCAATAACCATAATCACGATAGTTTCCCTGCTTATATTCTTTATAAGTAATTCCTGAAGAAGATGTATATTCTCCATTATACCCATCTCCTTCTATTGCATTTGCACTTCCTCCTGTTCCCCCATTTGTTGTAATCGTTTTTCGTAAAGTAAAATGGGTTAAAGCATTTTGTTTTGCTGTTTCACTTCCAGTCTGATTATAGGCATCAATATAACTTTGAAATTCTTCTGGACTTGCATATTTCATTGTCGTGGTATTATTGTCAGTATCTTTTCTCTTAAATTTTATAATTCCTTGTGTTTCATTTCCTTCTTGCATGATCGTACTCCAATCAATTTCTGCCTCTGGATCTGGGCGCATATCTGGATATCTTGTTACGATTTCTGCTCTCATTAGTTTTTCCAGTTCCTCTGGGGTATCTAAATATTTCTTAACTGGACATTCTTCTTCTTGCGTCATTCTATCCCATAATTCTTGTGCTGTGATTCCCTCTTGAAAAGTCCCCTTTTCAGAAACAACCAACCCATTCATATATTCACCAGCAGCATAGGGTACACTATCCCATTTTTTATCTTCTCTTTTACTATTTCCCACGTTTGCAACATACGTCCATCCTCCTAATAAAGGAATGACAATAACAAACATTATAATGATGATTAGAATTCGTTTTGGAATTTTTACTATGCTTCCTATTACTTTTTCAATTGCCTTTTTGGCTTGTTCCATTTGCTCACCTCAATTCTTGCTCTGTTTTTATGTTGCCTTTTAGATTTCTATCCTAAATTGTACTCTTTCACTTAGTTGTCCTTGATATAACATTAAATCTGAAAAAACAATGGCTTTAATTCTTTTGGTAGAAACATATGGGCTAAAGAATTTTAGACTGATTTCTCTTGTTTCTCCTGCTCGAACATTTAACATAGAATTCGTTAATTCCTGTGTATCTGAATCATATTTTACTTGATTTTGGTCTTCTAAATACAAGGTTTTTGTCTCCACTCTTCGATCTAATAAAATGAGACTTTCTGTATGGTTTGTTATTTTAATGGTATATTCTTCATAATCCATATAAGTATTTTTTCCGATTACTTCCATTTCTATATTATGTTGTTCGGTTTTTTGGTTGATTTCTGTATAGCCAATATAATGATTAATATTTAATTTATATCC
Organism: uncultured Clostridia bacterium; assembly: GCA_949118805.1. Taxonomy (GTDB): domain Bacteria; phylum Bacillota; class Clostridia; order TANB77; family CAG-508; genus CAG-269. The sequence continues at coordinate 13,715 of CASAUJ010000008.1, forward strand.
ATCTTCTACTTTTTTCACGGTAATATAATCCTGTTTTGCATATCCATTGTTACTTTTTCCTGTTGCTAAAATATCTTCTGTTATTTTGACTCGATAAATATTATTTACCCAGTTTTCTACTGTGCATCTTCTCGTTTCTCCTCCAAATACATCGTTATAATAGGATTGTTCAAAATCTTCCAAAGATGGATAATTTTGCGTTTTACATTCTTCTGTTAACAAATGATAAGCCTTTTGTAAGTCTTTTTGATTGCAATAGGAAAGAAATTGATCAATTATTTTGGTTGCTGTGTTTAATTGTGTATTCGCTATTTCATTTCCTGTTACCGCAGATTGTGTGTTCGTTAGCTTTGTGGAATTGGTGTGATTTATTTCTTGTGTTATGTTACTTTTTTGATTTGCGCTTTTTCTTGTTTCATGATAAATATAAGCGGATAATCGGAACAATAGAAAAGCAGAGATTATAATTATTAAAATCCCATTTACTTTTTTTCTGTTTTGATTGTAATATCGCTTTAGATTCATAATTATTTCCTCCGCTTTTTCTTTTAATCTAAGTTTTTATAATATTCGTCAATCTGATCCATTCTGTCTTTTGCAAATTGTTGTGGATTACTTGCTCCGCTCTTAGTTGCCATAGTCTCCAATCTCTTCTCCCATTCTTCTCTTGTTTTTTGAGACATCTTTGTCGTATCATGCCCAATCATTTTTGCTAATCGTGCAATAGCAATTGCTTCTTGTCTATTATTTACCTGTGATCCTATTAATTTTTCTGCTGCTACAATTTCTTTTTTATCAGTTACTTTATTCTGCAAATAATCTGCTAGTTCTCCATTTTGTTGCATTTGTTTTGCTCTTGATTTTCCTAATTCTTCTTCTATGTAAGTTTGATTTCTAACATCTTTCATATAATTCTTTACATAATCATTGGCTGCATCTTGTCGATATTGTCCTCCATCATGTGCTTGGTTATAAACATCTCTTACTGCTGAATCCATCCTTCCTGAACCAATTCCATCCATCATTCTAGATCCCATAGTAGCTCCTGCTATTCCAAGTCCTCCTGCCATTTTTATAACATTGTTACTATCTCCTGTTGCCATAGCAATTCCCATTCCAGCTCCTGCTGCTAAAGCTCCTAAAGCTGCTCCTCCTGCCACTTTACCCATAGTTCTAATCGGATGTGCATTTTGAAGTTTTCTTTTATAATATGCTTTTGAAGCAACTCGATTGGCATGCATATATCGTCCGATTTTTCTTCTTAATCCATATTTCGTATTTTGTGCATTTTGGATTGAACTAGGAATATGAATCCTTCCTGTTCCTCCTCCTGTTCCGTGAAGTCCTCGAAGTTCCTGATGCCCCTGATGTTCCAGTTGTTCCTCCAGCTCCACTACCTTGTGAGGTTCCACCACCTGTTGTTGCACTTCCAGGTCCATTTGCTCCTCCTGATCCAGCTACTCCTGCTCCGCGAAGTAAGTCCTGGCTGTTGTACAGCAGTACCACCTGTTAAAAAGGCATCGAGTGGATCATTATCAGGGCCTACTGGCATATTCGCTTCATTTGGTCCCTCTTCTCTATCTGCTTTTCCACCTTTTCCTCTAGGTCCTCTATGTAACAAATGTCCTAAGCCAGTAGAAGCCATCATAGCCGCTGCTGGTCCAATTGCTGGTGGTGTATGTGCCTTTTCAAATCCGAATAAACTTCTTAATAATTTTTCTGCTGGTATCATAAATCCGATTGCTACCATACTATAAACTAAGTTTTCTCCCAAAAAGTCAAATGCAGAAGTTACTAAAATGTAATATAATAATAAATGCATTGGTTGGATTAGTAGGTTAAATATATATTCTTTTAACCATTTATTAAATCCTTGTGCTTGTCCATCATTCAATTTATCAATACAATAAGTTAATGCTACCAGTGGTGCTATCATTGTTAAAAATGCCATATATAATAATCTTTTTAAATACGTAAAGGTAAAAGAAATGGTAAAAATAACAAGTGTAATAAATATCATGGCTTCTCCAATGTATTGCCATCCTCTTGAGTCTATTTGTGCTTTTAATCGTAAAAATCCCATTAAATTAGAAGGCCATAAATATCCATTTTCCTTATTTCCTTTATCTGCTTGTAATTTTTCAGCTAATCCTAATTCTTCTAAATCTTTTTCTATTTCTTTTTTATAAGGGATTCTTACTATATATTGTTCTTTGTTATCAATAGAAGTAGCTACTACATCTGTTAATTTGTCCACTAAGGTTACAGAAAAAGCCATAATGTAATGCATCACAAATAATAAACAAAGTCCAACAAACCAATCTTTTAACATGGTATGATATTTTGCTTTATCACTCGCTACACTAGATAATAATATCCTAATTCCAATATAAATTAATACCGATAACATTAATACTAAACATATATTTCGAATCGCATTATACCATTTACTAATTGTTGTTTGTAGAAATGCTGCAGAATCTTGAGGAGAAGTAATATATCCATTTACAGTGCTTCCATCTTCCAATTGTAATTCATCACCAGAAGAATCTTCATAATAATAGAATACAACTTCTTCACTTTCTTTTGCAACTAAATTTGCTGTTTCCTCTTTTTCTTTTATAATAAATCGGAATTCAATTCCATCGATGGAATAATAAGTATCTTCTTTTATTTCCTCTCCTGGATCATAGAATTCATCTACTATTTTCTCTCCATTATCATTTAGTTTATATCTTAATGCTTCTGGTAATTTTTCTACATAAATAGTTACTCTTGGCTGTTCTAGTGCGGATGAATTATTAAATCCTGATTCTAGTTTGCTGTTTTTAGGCAAATGAATTTCATGTGAATAAACTTTACTTTCTATTTCTCTTCTTTCGATTGGATAATTAATATCATCTGGTGTTAAATCTTGTACGATTCTAGCTTGTTTATCTCCTGCTGGTAACTCTTGTGCTTGATCATTATTATCAATCGCATCAGCTGGATCATCTGGTTCAAGAATTCTAACATTTTTCTTTATTGTAATTGGTTCCCTAAAAAAGTTAACATTAAATAATAATATTTTTCCTTTAAAAATTTCTTCTGGGCTATAAGAATAAGCTGGTAAAAATAATTTAGGTGGCAAACTTTTTAATCCAAAAACAGATACCACTAATTCTTGTGCGCCATTAACCGCTTTCAGCATAAAATTACTTCCAAAGAGAAGGGCTCCTCCTGCTTCCGCAATTAATGCATAGGTACACAATGCTCCAATTGCAGTTGGTGCCATCAAAACAGCTCCTAAAACACAAGCTACTAATAAGACAGCTGAAAGAATTATTTTAAAGGCTCGCCATCCTTCACTTTCGGTTTCTACTTTGATCAAAGAACCATCGACTCCCATAATGGATGAATGCAATACACTCATCACTCCATCTCCCATGCTTACAAGCAAAGAAAATACTGGTTTCAATAATTTTCCTCCTGTTGATGATAACACGCCGTTCATCATCACTTCCTGCTATGGCAGGATTGGTAGCTAACGATTCTAATAATAGTATCACAACTAATACCATTGCAATTTTTTTCCATATACTTTTATTCGTGAAAATTTTCATAAGGTATTAACCTCCCAAATTTAGTTCATTCTCTTTTTTGCTAATTGATTTAAGTTTGTTTCTACAAACTCAAATTCTTTTTTCGTTGGTACGATCTTTAAAATAGCAGTATCTGCTCCTACTTTTAATAGTCCTTCTCCTCTTTGGCAAGTTACTAAAAAGTTTGCTTCTCCTTCTGAAAGCTTAAATACTTCTTTTAAATAATTGATTTCTGACTTATCTTGTGCCAAAAACAATTTGGTATCAGAAGAAGTTAAAACAGCTTGTGCTTCTTGTTTTTCATAAAAATCTTGGAATCTTTGTGAAATAATAGCAAGTGATACATTTCTTTTTCTAGCACGTCTTGCCATTTTATTCAAAAAGTCTACGGCTTCTGGATATGGAAGCAACATCCATGCCTCATCCACAAGAACTCTTTTTTTAGTTGCTTTTGTTTTATCTTCACTATTTTTCTTAACAAATTTTTCCCAGATCCAAGAAAGTAATATCTGTTGTGCTAATGGTCTGGCAAACCTTTCTTCTAATTGTGAAATATCCAAATTTATAAATGGTGCTCCTTCTAAAAGTTCAAAAGTTGACTGTCCATCAAAATAAGCCATTTGTCCATCAAATTCTCTTACATATTGTTTCATAACTTTTAATAAATAGCTGTAGTGAAATTGATAATCTGGATTCTCATTTTCTTGGGCTTTTACTTGTATCCTTCTATACCAACTTCCTATTGTTGGCATATCTTTCTTTCGTTTGCTTAATAAATTTCCTCTTATCATATTTCTGTCTTCTGTCATATATAAACTGTTTGGATTACTAGTAATTCCTAGTGCTGCATATTCTTCTGCTACCGATTCTGCTATAATTTGTTTGGTAAGTTCATTGACTTCTATGCTTCTTGTACTTCCTTTTGCCATAGTAAGTAATCCTTGGGTAACGTCTTCTACTTTATTTTCAATTGCTAAAATGGTTCTTTCTTTTCCTGTAATTTCATCTTTGATGGTTTCTGTTTCCACATCAAATATGTTAATAACTGTTTTAGAAGTGGGGCTAATTACCACATTAATTCCACCTAAACTCTCTGCCACGATGGTATATTCCCCTTCTGCATCTAGTGCTAAACTTTCAATTCCCATAAGAACAGAAGATCTAGAAACTAAAGTTTTCATAGTTACTGATTTTCCTGCACCTGATTTTGCAAAAATAACCATATTATAGTTTGTTAAGGAACTATGAAAATTATCAAACAAAATAGGGGTTCCTGTTTGTTTGTTAAACCCTAGGGGTACTCCTGATGGATGTCCTATTTCTGAAGTGGTAAATGGAAATACTGTCCCCATTGAATTTCGATCAAAGGTATGTAGTTTTTGTACTTCATCTTCCATTAATGGTAAATTGGATTGAAATGCTTCTTCTTGAATTCCCCATGCTGTTTTTATTCCTACTAATGTTTTTGACATTTCTGTTGCCAACATTTTAGAAAATTTATCTAAGTCCGCTAAATTGTAAGCAAATAATGTAGATATAATAGAAGCTTCATATAAACGGTTAAATCCTGCCGCTATTTCATCTCTTAATTGTTCTGCTTCCATTCTTTTTTGTGTTATGGTACTTTCTCGATTTATGTTTCCTTTATCAGCAGCTACAATTCTTTCCGTTTCTAGTTCATTGATTACTCTGTTTAATTCGTTTTGTGATCTTTCTTCCTTAATTGGTGTAATATAAATGGATGTATTAATATCTCCAAATAAATACATATCTCGGAATAATTCTGGGAAAGTACACATTCTAGGAAGTGCTGATACAAAGAAACTTCTGGCATATCTTTTGGTACTTGATATAATTTCTAAATGATCTATATTAGATACATCTACTCCTGAAGGAGCTATTAAATCTTTTATGGTTTGTCTTTGAAGAAAACTATCATTTTTTTCTTCAAGATACTTGTTTCTTTCTTCTGGTTGTTTTCTTTTCTTCATTTGTCACTCCTCCTTTTCCTTTGTTATCTTGGTCAATTTTATCTTTGGCTTTTTTAGCAATCTCGTCTCCTACTAATTCTTTATTTTCATCAATTAACATTTTAGCCATCTGATCAATTAAGCTTTGCATTTCTTCTTCTTTTCTTCTAATTTCTCTTTCTTTTTCTGTTTCTTCTGCTACTTCTAATAATTTTTCATTGGCTTTTCGAACCGCTTCTTCTTCAATTCTTTGGTTTAATACCTTAATTCTTTTTTCTAATACATCTTGTGCCGTTACATAAAGCTCGTCATATCTTGCATTTAATGCTTTGTCTAATTGATAAATATCTGCATCGTCTCTATTATAAGCCATATATAATAGTTCTGCTAATTCTTTCGAATTTAAAATTTTTCCATGTAATCCACAAACAGAAAGTGAAGCAATGGTAGATTGACATTTGGTATATAACTCATTAAACGCAATATCCCTTAATTCTGCTTTTTGGATATTCGAATTATTTACTTCTTCTGGTGTATGAGATATAATAATATAATAATGACGTCTTAATATGTTTTGATTTAAGTTCATTCGTTCTGTATTGTTAATAATATCTTTTCCATATTCATATAAGTTTTGTTCTCTTACCACTTCTAGTCTTTCTTTGATTAACTGCTCTTCTGTATATTGATTGGAATTTACTTTTGCTTTGTATTCTAATTGTTTGTTAACTAATCTATTTTCAATATTTTTTAACCTTTGTTTGTAATTTTGTATACTGTTTCCTAAGTTAACAGTTCTTGTTTGTGTATAGATTTGAATCGGATGTTTTAAAGTATTTAGGTACTGTAAGAAGCCTTGTTCTACACTATTTTTTTCTAATCCAGACATTAAGTCATAATTAATTCCTTGACATTCAATTACCATTAAATATTGGGTTCCATTTTTTCGAATGATCATATCATCTTCTATTTGGTCAAATTTCATAAAAGAAAAAATAGATTGTTTGCTATATTGTGCAGTCGATTTTTCTTCTTTTATTTTTTCATTTTTGGGACTGGTAATGATTTCTTCTTGTCTTTGTTTTTTCTTTTTTACTTCTTGCATTTTTAATATAATGTATATAACAAAAAGGAAAAAGAATACTCCTATCATGATACATAAAATAGTGGTTAGTAGATTGGTAACTTGATCATTATTCATCTTTTGTTTCCTCCTTCATATATACATAAATTTTATTTTTCTTTTGTTTGAATTTAATGGCTCTTTTTATCACATCGTCTATATTTTCTCCACCTGTTTTTTCTGTTATTTTGAATTTTCTTGTGTCTGGTACTTTAAAAGTCCCTATTGCAAAACCGATTCCTCCACAAAGGATCGCTACTATAATACCAGGTACTGTTGCATTAAATAAACTTAATATAAAATATAAAATTACTCCTGGCACAGCTCCTATTGCTGTATAAATTAATGCTTTTATGGAAAATATGTATAAGATTCTACTTTCTCCTTTATAGTTTCTTGGTATTTCATACGTTCGCATTGCTTTTCCTCCTTTGTTTTGGTTCAATAGAATACAATTGTAACTAATATATATTATAGCACAAAAATTGATGAATTGTAACTTTTTCTACTATTTTTTTGTTTTTTAATGAATTTGTAATGTTTTTGTAATATTTTGTCCAAATTTTGCAACAAAAAAAGAAGAGATAATTTTGAAGTGAACCCAAATTATTAGACAAAAAAGTTTAATAAGGAGGGTTCATTTTTATGTCAAAATATTCAGATGAGTTTAAATTACAAGTGGTAAAATACTGTATAGAAGAATATCACGGATATGCTAGTACTGCTAAACATTTTAATATTCCAAGTTTAGAAACAGTAAGGCGATGGTGTAAACATTATGAAGCACATGGAATAAAAGGAATAACCAAATATAAAAATAATAAATATGATGGAAATTTCAAGCAAAAAGTGGTAGAATATATGCATGAAAATCATTTATCTGCATCAGAAACAGCTATTTACTTTAATCTTCCACAAGAAGTGGCAGTATTAAAATGGGAACGTATATATTATGAGGAAGGACCACAGGGGTTATATAAAGAACGACGTGGTAGAAATAAAAATATGAGTTCTAAACCAAGAAAAAAGAAATTGTCTAAAGAAAAAGAAGAAGATTTAATCGAAGAAGTTCAAAGACTTAGAATGGAAAATGCATACTTAAAAAAATTGCAAGCCTTAGTTCAGGAAAGGACAAAGCCAAAACATCGGAAAAAGTGATAATAATAGATGAATTAAGGCATGAATTTAAATTAGAGGCTTTGTTAAAATATGCAGGAGTAACAAGAAGCACATTTTATTATCAATTAAATAGAATGAAAGAACCAGACAAATATAAAGAAATAAAAGAAGAAATTACAGCTATTTATCATCAAAATAAAGGAATATATGGATATAGAAGAATAACGATGGAACTTCATAATAGAGGCTTCAATATAAATCATAAAACAGTTTCAAAACTTATGAAAGAAATAGGATTACAATGTTTTGTGAGAGTACAAAAATATAAATCATATAAAGGTGAAATAGGAAAAATATGTGATAATTTATTAAATCGAGAATTTGAGGCTGAAGAACCAAACCAAAAATGGGTTACAGATGTAACAGAATTTAAAGTACACAATGAAAAACTTTATCTATCACCAATAGTAGATTTATTTAATGGAGAAATAATTAGTTACAATATATCAAGACATCCAGTATTTGCACAAGTAGTAGATATGTTAGAAAAGGCATTTAGTAAAATACCAAATAATACTAATTTGATATTACATTCAGATCAAGGTTGGCAGTATCAAATGAAACAATATCAGCATTTATTAAGTGAAAAAGGAATTAGACAAAGTATGTCAAGAAAAGGAAATTGCTTAGATAATTCATTAGCAGAGAACTTTTTTGGTTTATTAAAATCAGAATTATTTTATATGAAAGAATATAAAACCATAGAAGAATTAGAAAAAGATATAATAGAATATATAGATTATTATAATAATAAAAGGATAAAGGGTAAATTAAAAGGAATGAGCCCTGTACCATACAGAGTTCATTCCTAGGTTGCCTAGTACCTAATCAAAAAATGTCCAATTTTTTGGGTTCAGTACATTTTTTTATCTCTTGCTTTTTCATTCTATTTAATTATTTGTTATTGCTGAATGAGCAAATGTATAAACCATTTGGGCTATTGCTGATGCTGCAAATACTAATCCTGCCCCCATGATGTATGGCATTAAAGTTTTCTTGTATTCTGCTTTTTCTTCTGCACTTCCCATCATATATTTAATTCCTAATACTACTAATACAATAACAGATACAATCATTCCTATCGTTGTTAATATGCTAAGAATACTATTACCTAATTCTTCAATTTTTCCTGTTTCGACTGTAGAATTCCCTGTTACTCCATTTGGTTGTGTTATCGCTGCCATCACAGGTGATACCATTGATATTAACATCATAACAACTAATGCAAAAGATAGTATTTTTTTAGACATTTTTTTCATTTTATTTCCTCCTTTACTTTCTATCTTTATTTAGAAATCTCTACATTTAAAGAGAATATTAATAACTACTTCATTTCTATTATACTACATTTAGATTTGAATTGCAAGGTCATATATTATTTGTGCAATTGCTGATGCCGAAAACACTAATCCAGCTCCAATCACATATGGCATTAATGACTTTTTATATTCTGCTTTTTCTTCTGTACTTCCTAACATGTATTTAATTCCTAATACAATTAACATGACGACAGATACAAACATACCAATTGTAGTAAGAACGCTTACTATGTTATTTCCGATTCCGATAAAAACATAATTTTGTATAGTATCTCCTGGCAAGTCATCTGGGCCAAATCCATAGGATATTGTAAAAAAAGATAAAATTATGATCAGTCCTAAAATTAAAATTTTATAAATATATCTCATATGCATTCCTCCTTACAGCAAATATAAAAGCCTAACAGCTATACTCCAAATTGAGAAAGCTCCAAAAACGACAACACATCCTATTACATACGGAATTAACGCCTCTTTTACTTTTGCTTTTTCTTCTACACTTGCTACCATAAACTTAATTCCTATGATGATTCCTATAATAACTGCTAACACTAAAGCAATACTCAATAAGGAATTAAATAAAAAATCAGATGTAGCTTTTAATTTATCTTCTTTTATATGAGTTTCTTTCCCTGCATTTAAAAAACTTTGTGCTCCCTCTATAGTATCATCAATAGGATTTTCTATTCCCCCTTTTTTGTCTATGAAATCTTCCAAATGTTCCTTCATTTGCTCTTCACGTTCAGTTTCAAGCTTTTCAGTACTAGCATATACTTGATAATTACAAAAACTTATACTTACAACAATTGCAAATAGTAGAAAACTTAATATTTTTTTTGTCATTTTTATCACCCCCTCTTTCAGACTCTCAAATTAATATTTCAATAATGCTTGTGTTAAATCAATAATAATTCCTAATAAATTGGTAATAGCAAATACAATTACAGCTCCTATTACATAGGGAATCATCGATTTTTTATAATCTGCTCTTTCTTCTGCACTTCCTATCATATATTTAAGTCCTAAAACAACCAATACCACAACTGATATTACGGTTCCTATTACTCGTAAAACACCAATTATTAGATTCCCCATTTCCGCTACTTTTCCACCTTCTATTCTATCAAAACTAGGTGGTTTGTATACACCTGGATAAATTCTTGAAACGCCTTTTTCTTCTTCCTCTTTTTTGGCTGCCTCTTCTTCTGCTTTTTGATCTGCTTCTTCTTTATAATCTCCTATCAAACTAGCATAACTTCTATTTTGCCATAGATTAAAACTAGTACAAAGGATCATTGCAATAAAAATAGAATAAATTATTTTTTTTATCATACACATCACTTTCCTCTACTTCTTCTATTATACCTTATTTTTCTATTTTTTTCAACTTATATTTGTTTTTTCAACAAAATGTTACATAATTGTAATATTTTAACAATGTGAAATGGGGACGTTTCTTTTTTCACATTGCTAAAATAGGTTATCCCTAATAACAATGTAAAAAAAGAAACGTCCCCATTTCACATTTGGCGGAGATGAGAGGGTTCGAACCTCCGCGCCGGTTTCCCGACCTAACTGTTTAGCAAACAGTCCCCTTCACCACTTGGGTACATCTCCATTTTATGAATAAAAGTTAGATATAAGCCTTCTATATCTAACTTTTATCATTTGGCGGAGAGGGTGGGATTCGAACCCACGGTACGCTATTAACGCACGCCAATTTTCAAGACTGGTGCCATAAACCAACTCGACCACCTCTCCACATCATTAGACAAATGTCAGCGACATTACTTATCTTAGCATTTTTACTGTCATTTGTCAATAGTAATTTTTAGATTTTTTTGTGATCTATACGTTTCTTCTATTTTTCATCCAATGCTTTTTGAATGGCTTGTACTTCTTCTTCTGAAAGAGTATATTTAGATTTTCCATTTTCAATTGGTTTAGCATAAATATTAGACATTTCCCTAGCATAAATTCCATTTAAAACAATTCCATCATTTTTTTCATTTAATAAAGCTAAAGTAAAACTTAAATCACTCCCTACATCTTTAAAAGCATTGTATCTTACCATTCCTACTTTTTTGATACATTTTATTAATTCTTGATCCAATGCTTCTAGTTGATTTGTAATCTCATTATTTTGTTGTTCTACTTTATTTACACGATACATATAAGTTTCTAAATCTTCTTCTAAATTTTTACCATTTCCTAATTTTTGCATAAAATCTTTATATTTTTTATTTAATGTTGAAAATTTGAAAATTAAAATTAAAAATCCAATGGACAATATAATTAGAAAAATAGCGATCCCCAATAAGAACACTTCACTTTTTATCATTTCCATTATGGCATTCATAAATTTTCCCCTTTTTATTTATTTAATTAAATCTAAAATTCTCTCTAAGTCATCATTTGAGGTATATTCAATAATAATTTTTCCTCTTCTTTTCCCTGCATCTAATCTTACTTTACTTCCAAAAAAACTTTGAAAATTGTCTTCAATACTTTTATATAATACATGGTTTCTTTGTTGTTCTTCTTTTGTCTCTTTTGCTTTTGCCTTTTTTTCTACTTGCCTAACAGTTGAATTTCTTTCTAACATTTGGATCGCTGTTTGATATTGTTTTTCAGGATCTGTAATTGCTAGTAATGCTTTACAATATCCTTCTGTTATTTTTCCTTCTTTTGCCATTTCTAACACTCGTGGTTCTAAATTTAGCACTCTGACCCAATTAGCTACTGTACTTCTTCCCTTTCCCAATTTTTTCGCTACTTCTTCCTGTGACATTCCATAATTGTCCATTAAAGTTTTTATTCCCATTGCTTTTTCCACTGGATTCAAATCTTCTCTTTGCATATTTTCAATCAAAGAGATTTCGGAATTGATTTTTTCATCATCTTCTCTAATAATCGCTGGGATTTCTTTCAATCCTGCCAATTTGGAGGCTCTCCATCTTCTTTCTCCTGCAATAATACTATAATATCCCTCTTTTTTGGTTACTACAATCGGTTGAATTAATCCATATTCCTTAATAGATTGTGCTAACTCTTCTAATGCTTCTTGTTCGAATCTTTTTCTTGGTTGTTCTTTATTGGGCTCTACCTCTATAATTTTTAATTTTTTTAAAGTATCATTTTCTTGCATTTGTTCTTCTTCTGGTGCTGGTCCAAATAAAGCATCTAATCCTTTTCCTAGTCCTGTCATTTTTGCCATTTTCTTTTCCTCCTTTATAACATATGTTTTGCTCTTTTTTCCTCTTCATTCATACTTAGAAATTCTTTGGCTAATTTGATATAACTTTTAGCCCCTTTCGATTTTGGATCATATTCCGTTATTGGAAGTCCATAACTAGGTGCTTCACTAAGTCTTACATTTCTTGGAATAACTGTTTTATAAACTTTGTTATTAAAATATTTCTTAACTTCTTTTACTACTTGATTGGAAAGATTGGTTCTTATATCATACATGGTAAGTAAAGCACCTTCAATTTGAAGATTTTTATTTAAATGCTTTTTCACTAAATTTACAGTATTTAGTAGTTGTCCTAATCCTTCTAGTGCAAAATATTCACATTGTACTGGAATTAACACACTATTAGATGCTGTAAAAGAATTTAATGTAACCAATCCCAGTGATGGTGGACAATCAATCAAAATATAGTCAAACTCTTCCTTAATCTCTTCCAATTTTTCTTTTAATCTTTGTTCCCTAGACATCATGGAAACAAGTTCTACTTCAGCACCAGCTAAACTCATATTAGAAGGGCATATTTTTAGATTTTTTATCATTGTTTTTTGTATCGCTTGCTTCATTGTAGTTTCATTAATTAGAATATCATAAGTAGAATATTCTACGTCTTTTTCTGCTCCTAATCCACTGGTTGCATTTCCTTGTGGATCAGCATCTATTAATAATACTTTTTTTCCTTTCTGTGCTAAAATGGTACATAAATTAACTGTTGTAGTAGTTTTTCCTACTCCTCCTTTTTGATTTGCGACTGATATTATTTTTCCCAATTTCATTGCCTCCATTTTTAGTTAATATTTATTAATATGTTCTTATTTTTATCTATTATAATCATATAAAAAGAAAGGAAAAAAGTCAATAAAAATCGCAAAATTTGTTGACTTTTTTCTTTTCTTCTTTTTTTAAAAAATTGGTTCTTTGGCAGGAGTTCCTGGTTTTCTTGGATATTGAAGAGAAGTTGTTTTTTCTTTGTTTAATAAAATAATGTTTCGTTTGATATCACTTTTTGGCAATTGAAAAGAATCTATTTTTTCTATTTTCCCTCCCAATACAGAAATTGCTTTTTTACTTTTTTCTACTTCTTCTTCGATTTCTGATCCTTTCATAGCAATTCCATATCCACCTACTTCTACAAGTGGTAATAGATATTCTGCTAAGGTTGCTAAATTAGCAACTGCTCGAGAAGTTGCATAAGAAAAAGATTCTCGATATTTTTTATTTTTCCCAAATTCTTCTACACGAGAATGAATCGTATGAATTTTTGTTAATGTTAATCTTCTTATCACTTCTTCTAAAAAAAGAATTCTTTTTTTTAGAGAGTCTAATAAAAGTATTTCTAAATCTGGACGAATTATTTTTAAAGGAATTCCTGGAAAACCTGCTCCTGTACCAACATCTACTAACTTTGCATTATTTTTAAGATATTTAGCAATGGTAAATGAATCGATGAAATGTTTTAAGATGATTTCTTCCTTTTTTGTGATTGCTGTCAAATTTATTTTTTCATTCCACTCTAATAATAATATCATATATTGATATAATTGTTTCAATTGTTCCTCTTCCAACTGAATTCCTATTTCATTAGCATATAGTTTCATTTTCTGTTCAAATTCTTTTTCCATTTTATGCTCCTTTTCTTTAATTATTTATGTTTCTGATTCATTTGCTGTAAATAAACTAGCAAGACTGCTATATCTGCTGGTGAAACACCAGAAATTCTAGAAGCTTGTCCAATTGAATGTGGTCTGAATCGATTCAGTTTTTGTCTTCCTTCTAAACTGATTCCTTTTACTTTTTCATAATCTATTTCTTCTGGTAAAATTTTAGTTTCTAATTTTTTAAATTTTTCGACTTGTGCTTCTTGCATTTTGATATATCCCTCATATTTCATTTGAATTTCTACTTCTTGCTTTTCTTGTTGGCTTAAGGTTGGACGATTGGTATCAATATCAGCTAATTTTTCATAGGTTAATTCAGTTCTCTTAATTAGTTCTGACATCTTTGTTCCTGTTGATAATTCAGAGGTTCCATACTTTTTTAAGAATTGATTTACAGACTCATTTGGTTTTACAATGGTTTCTTTTAATCTTTTTATTTCTTTTTCAATTGCTTCTTTTTTCTTTTCAAATCTTTGAAATCTTTCTTTTGCTATTAATCCTATTTCATATCCTATTTTTGTTAATCTTAAATCAGCATTATCTTGTCTTAATAAAAGTCTATATTCTGCTCTTGAAGTCATCATTCGATAAGGCTCATTGGTTCCTTTGGTAACAATATCATCAATTAATACTCCTATATATCCTTGTGTTCTGTCAATGATGAGTGGTTCTTTTCCTTTTATTTTTTGAACCGCATTAATTCCTGCCATTAGTCCTTGTGCAGCAGCTTCTTCATAACCAGATGTTCCATTGATTTGTCCTGCCATAAATAAACCTTCTATTCCTTTATATTCTAAAGAAAGTTTAAGATTTGATGGATCAATACAATCATATTCAATCGCATAAGCAGGTCTTGTAAATTCTGCTTTTTCTAATCCAGGAATCGTATGATATAAAGCAATTTGTACATCTTCTGGTAAAGAAGAACTCATTCCTTGAATATACATCTCTTCTGTATCCATACCAACTGGTTCTACAAATGCTTGATGCCTTGGTTTATCACTAAAACGTACTACTTTATCTTCTATGGAAGGACAATATCTTGGTCCTGTTCCTTCTATCATACCTGCATACAAAGGAGAACGATGTAGATTTTCTCGAATAATATCATGTGTTTTTTCATTTGTATAAGTCAGATAGCAATCTACTTGTTCAAAATTTTTAGGATCATTTTCAAAAGAAAATGCTTCCATTCCTTGATCTCCTTTTTGAATTTCCATTTTACTAAAGTCTATGCTTCTTCGATTAATTCTAGCTGGTGTTCCTGTTTTAAAACGTACTAATTCAATTCCTAGATTTTTTAAACATTCTGATAATTGATTCGCTGCTGCTACTCCATCTGGTCCACTTTCCTTTGAGAAGTCTCCAATAAAAATTTTTCCTTTCAAATATGTTCCTGTTGCTAAAATCACTGTTTTTACTTCATAGATTGCTCCCACATCAGTTTCAATTGCCGTGACTTTTCCATTTTCTGTTTTAATTGCAACAATTTCTCCTTGCTTCACTTCCAAATTTTCTTGTTTTTCTAAGGTATGTTTCATTTCTGCTTGGTATTTTTTTCGGTCAGCTTGTGCTCTTAAAGAGTGCACAGCTGGTCCTTTTGAAGTATTTAACATTTTTATTTGGATCATCGTTTTGTCAATATTTTTTCCCATTTCTCCTCCAAGAGCATCTATCTCTCTTACTAAATGTCCTTTTGAACTCCCTCCGAATATGTGGATTACATGGCATATTGGCAATTGCTTCTAAACTAATAGAAAAAATTAATGTTCTCATTCCTAATCTAGCTGTTGCTAATGCTGCTTCACATCCTGCATGTCCAGCTCCAACTACTGCTACATCATATTTTCCAGCAAAATAACTCATGGCATTTTTTCTTCCTTTCTATTTTCTTTTTCTTGTTCCACCTTCTTTTTTCATTCCTTGTGAAACAAGAATGATTGTTTTTTCACTTTATATATTCTTTTTTTACTTACTTGTTCTTTGTTTTGTTTTTTTCATTCTTTTGTTTTTGTATATTTTTTCACACATCTATCTTATTTTGTTTTATAGAATTAATTTTACTTTTTAGTTTTTGTTGTTATGTACCCTGTTTCTTTTTTTACTTTTCTATGTTTTTTCTTTTTCCTTACTCTTTTTATGTTCTTTCTATTTCTCTCGAAATTGCCCTTATTTCTTTTTTCTGTTTCATATGACAAGTTATATTGTTTTTTCTTCAAAATGTCTTATTTTTTATTTTAAAATGTTTTTCTGGTTGTTACTTTCCTAAACAAAACTTAGCAAAAATTTCATTAATAATATCTTCACTGACTGTCTCCCCTGTTATTTTTCCTAACTCTTCTAAAATTTCTTTTATTGGAATTGCAATTATATCAGAAGGAACTTTTTCTTCTATTACCATTTTTGTCTTTTTTACTTTTTCTATTGCTTTTTCTATTAAATTTTTATGTCTTACATTTGTGATGATAATTTCGTTGTCTAAATAAATCTCATTTAGTTGAAATAATTCTGTTATTTTTTCATATAATGCTTCTATTCCTATTTCTTTTAAAACTGATACTTTTAAGATATGTTTGCTTGCTTGTAACAAACGTGGATCTTCTTTTTTTAAAATAGGATTTAAATCTGTTTTATTTAGTAAAATAATTGCTTTTTTATTCTGTATTAGACTTAAAATTTCCAGATCCTCTTGACTTAATTCTTTGGTACTATCCAAAATAGCTATTACCAAATCAGCTTTTTCTGCTATTTCCCTAGCTTTTGCAATTCCTATTTTTTCTACTTCATCTTTGGCTTGTCTAATTCCTGCTGTATCAATTAATTTTAATGGAATGCCATTTATTGTGACAAATTCTTCAATCGTATCTCGTGTGGTTCCTTCATATTCTGTAACAATTGCTCTTTCTTCTTTTAAAATAGTATTTAAAAGAGAAGATTTCCCAGCATTTGGTTTCCCAATAATTGCTGTCCTTATTCCTTCTTTTATTATTTTTCCATTTTCAAAACTATCTTTTAATTTTTCTAATTTTTCTTCTACTATTTCTAGCATGTTTTTTATTTGTTGTTCTGTTACTTCCTCAACATCATATTCTGGATAATCAATAGCTACTTCAAGATTTACCATAATGTCTAATATATCTTGTTTGATTTCTTTTATTTTTTTCGATAATTTTCCTTCTAATTGTTGTATTCCTGTTTTTGCTTCTCTTTCTGATTTAGCATGGATCACATCAATAACTGACTCTGCTTGTAACAAATCTATCCTTCCATTTAGAAAAGCTCTTTTAGTAAATTCTCCTGGTTCTGCCAATTCAGCTCCGTTTTTCAAGCAAATCTCAAGGATTTTTTGACAAATAATAGTTCCTCCATGCGAATTAATTTCACACATATCTTCTGTTGTATAACTTTTAGGTGCCTTAAAATAAGAAACTAAAACTTCATCTATGACTTCTTCTTGTTCCAAAATAAATCCATATTTAATGGTATATCCTTTTATTTCTTTTCTATTTTTTGGTTGAAAAATTTTTTCCAAAATAGAGAAAGTATTTTCTCCACTCATTCGTATGATTCCAATCCCACCTATTCCGTGGTGCCGTAGATATTGACGCAATAGTACTCATGATTTCCTCCTCGTATCAAATAAAAAAAGAAGCAAAGTAAGATTACAAAATTTTTGTGTTTTGTAAAATCCGACCTTTGACCTCTGATTTTATCTTATTTTATTTATTTTTTAATGATATAATTATTCTCCTATATGGTTCTTCCCCTACACTTGTTGTTTCAATTTTAGAATTTTGTTGTAATTTGCTATGAATAATTTTTCTTTCATATGCTTGCATTGGTTCTAACTTAATTGGAGTTCTAGTTCTGATCACGGTTTTTGCTACTTTTTCTGCTAAATCTTCTAATGTTTTTTCCCTTTTCTTTTTATATCCCTCAATATCTAAAATGACTCTTACTTTATTTTCTATTCCTTTTCCTGCAATGGATGATAGGATTGTCTGTAAAGCATATAAGGTTTCTCCTCGATATCCAATTAAATACCCCAATTTTTTGCTATTTATGTTTACTTTTAAAGAACTCTTCGTTGTTTCAATCTCATAGTCGGTTCCTTCTGGCAGTTGTTTTATAAAGTCTTTTAAAAAATTTTCTATATTTTCTTTTGCCTTTTCTTGTTCTTCTTGATTTAATTCAATTTCTGTTTTTGGGTTTAATTCCATAGTTCTATTTTCTTTTACTGTCATCTCTACTTTTACAACTCTTGGTGCCAAAATACTGAAAAAGCTTCTTTTGTCTTCATTTTCTAAAATTTTTATTTCCACTCGATCTTTTGTTACATTTAATTGTTTTAATCCATTTTCAATGGCTTCATTGGTGGTTTTTCCTTCTGCTACGATTGTTGTTTTTTCCATCTTTTACTCCTCCCCATCTTCTTGCTTAATCATTTTATCTAATACCACTCTTTCTATAATCATCAAAATGTTACTAATTAGCCAATACAGAGCTAATCCTAATGGTGCTACAAAAGCAATAGATATTGACATAATTGGCATCATCCATGACATCATTTTATTGGTTTGCATCACAGCATCCATTTCATTTTCTTCTGCTTTCTCAATTTCTTTTCCAGTTTCTTCATCTATTATTACTTCTTTCTTCTTCTGGTTTTGTCTTTGTTGCATAGCTGTTGTCATTCTGATTGATATAAAAGAAGATATGATATATAAAATTGGAATAATATAAACGGTATAATCAGCCATATTTTGTTGTGGTATTTTACTTAAGTCTAACCCCAAAAATTTCATTTGAAGATTTAGTTTTTCAACATTTGCTCCCTCTGGATTTTTTTCTTTTAAAAATTCGTATTCTCGTATTAAATCAATTTCTGGATAAGCTTTGCTAACTTCTTTTCCCTCTTCTTGTAATTGTGTTACATATTGATTGATTTCCTCTGTTGGTATTTTTTCCATATAAGTAAGTGGATTTCTAACTAAATAAAAAATAGAAAGTAGTAATAAAAATTGTATGATCGCTGTTAGACAACCACTAAATGGGCTCATCTTTTCATTTTTGTATAAACTCATTATTTCTTGGTTCATTTTCTCAGGATCATTTTTATATTTAAATTGAATGATTTTCATTTTTTCTTGTAATTTTGCACTCTTTTTCATTGTTTTTTGTTGTTTTATGGATAATGGAATTAAAATTACTTTTATAATAATTGTGAATAAAATAATAGCCATTCCATAATTATTAACTATATTGTATAAGAATGATAATACATAACCAAATATGCTTGCGAAAAATTCAAACATGAATGTCTTCCTCCTTAATTCATTTTAAAGGATCATACCCACCTTTTGAAAAAGGATTACATCTTAGAATTCTATAAATTCCTTTTCGACTCCCCTTCCATACTCCATATTTTAGAATGGCTTGCTTGGTATATTCTGAACAAGTTGGATAGTATTTACAATGAATATTTTTCCTTTTAAAAATAATTGATATATGTTTTTGATATGCCTCGATTAATTTTATTAGTAACTTTTTCATCTTACTCCCTACTGATTCATTAGATTTGCCTTTTCAAAAATGTTTTGCATATCTTTTTTTATATTTTGATAACATGCTTCTTTGCTATCCTTCTTTTTTTTCCACAAGAAAACCATTTGATAACCGGTTTTTATTTCCTCTTCATATTCTTTATAAGCTTCTCTAAAAAGTCTCTTTATATAGTTTCTCTTGACTGCCTTTGCTGTTTTTACACTAACCGCTATTCCTAAAAAGTTAACATATTCTTGTCTGTTCTTCTTTATAAATGCTTCTATCCACTTTCCAGAGTAATAATTCCCCTTTGTCAAAACATTTCTAAATTCATAATTTTTTTTCATCATTTTTGTTTTTTTCATGATTCTTTTCCTAATCTATGCTAAAAGGCACGCAAATTGCGGCCTTTTTTGCAACAATTTTAAGCAGTTAATTTCTTTCTCCCTTTTGCTCTTCTAGCTTTTAATATATTTCTTCCTGCTCTTGTTTTCATTCTTTTCATGAATCCATGTTCCTTCTTTTCTTGTCTATTTTTTGGTTGATATGTTCTTTTCATTTCCCTACACCTCCTATTGATTTTTTATTAAATTCCAAGTTTCTTGGAAATTATTTTTTTGATTAACAAGTATATCGATTATACCGCAAATCATTAGAAAAAGTCAAGTGATTTTTAGTGATTTCATAAAAAAACTTTGACATATAAAGCTTTTTCTTTTTTTGTTTTATGTAACTTTTTGAAATTTTTGACAAATTCTGAACTTTTTTCCACAGTTTTTTCCTCTTTTATCCACATAAAAAAATTTTTTTCCACAATCTTATTGACTTATTGTGTATAAATCTGTTATGATTGGGGAGTAAAAAATTATAAGAGATATTTACTGAAAATACTTGAATTTATGTTCGTATGATTTCTCTTTCTTTTTACGAAATCAAATCCAAGTTATCAACACCTGTGGATAACTTTGTGGATAATTTTGTTTGCAAGGGAATGATTTTAATTGAGTTTTGATAAAAAAGAATTGATGGAAAAAATAAAAAATGAATTAAGACCTGAATTAACTCAAATTTCTTTTGATACTTGGATTAATCCATTAAATATTAGAAGCATTGATGGAAATCATATTGTTTTTACAACGGTTTCTGAATTTCAGAGAGATTTTGTAGAAAACAAATACAAACCATTACTTTTAAATACTTTAAAATTTATTACAAATCGTGATTGGGAATATACCGTAATTGATCTTGAAAAAGAAGCAAAAGAAAAAATTGAAGGAACAGCGGAAGAAAATGAGTTAGAAACTTCTTCTCCTGAAATAAAAGTAACTAATTCTAGTTTAAACTCTAAATATACATTTGAAACTTTTGTAGTAGGAGATAACAATAAATTTGCACATGCCGCAGCTTTAGCCGTAGGAAATGAACCTGGTGAATCTTACAATCCCTTGTTTTTATATGGTGGTGTAGGGCTAGGAAAAACACACTTAATGCATGCAATTGGAAATCGAATTTTAGAAAACAATAAAAATTCTAATATTTTGTATGTTACTTCTGAAAAATTTACCAATCAATTAATCAATGCAATAAAAGATAATAAAAATGAAGTTTTTCGAAAAAAATATCGAACAATTGATGTTTTATTGATTGATGATATTCAATTTATTGCTGGAAAAGAAAGAATTCAAGAAGAATTTTTCCACACTTTTAATACTTTATATGAAGGAAGAAAACAAATTATTATTTCAAGTGATAAACCACCAAGAGATATTCCTTTTTTAGAAGATCGATTGAAATCTAGGTTTGAATGGGGGCTTCTTGCCGATATTTCTTGCCCAGATTATGAAACTCGTTTTGCTATTTTAAGAAAGAAAGCCCAAGAAGAAAGTGTTGTGATTGATGACTATATTCTTTCCAATATAGCCAACAAAATAGACTCTAATATAAGGGAATTAGAAGGGGTTTTTAATAAAGTGGTAGCCCGTGCTTCCTTAACCCATAGTCCGATTACGATTGAATTAGCGGAAAAAATTATTAATGAATTTAAATACGAAAGTGAAAAAGTAATTTCTTGTGACTTCATTAAAGAAACGGTTGCCAAATATTTTAGTATTAATAAAGATGATCTATCTGGTAATAAACGTTCGAATGATATAGCTTTTCCAAGACAAATTGCTATGTATCTATGTCGAGAAATTGCCAATATGTCTTATCCTCAAATAGGAACTGATTTTGGAGGAAGGGATCATTCAACCGTTATGCATGGTTGTAAAAAGATAGAAAAAGAGATGAAGGAAAAGAACAATACCAAATTAATTGTGGATAGTGTGAAAAACATTATTATAGATGGCAAACAAGCTTAGGGAAAATACATTTCAGACTTTTTTAAAATTTGTGTTTGTTAAATAATTGTTTGTGGTAAGAATAGTTAATCTGTTCTTACGGAACAGCTGTATTGGATATCCACATCTATCTGTTAATAAGGTGTTAATAAACTGTGTATATCTTAGTTTTAAACATTTCATGGGAAAAGATGTGGATAACTAGAAGAGTTTTCCACTAAGTTATAAACATCATTTTTTTTAGGGATTGTAACTATCAACATGATTTTCCACACTTTCCACAGTACCTAATACTAATACTACTAATAATATTATATTAATAAAAAGGAGGAAGCAAAATGAAAATAGTTTGTTATAAGGATACGATCCTAAAAGCTATTAATTCCGTAGTAAAAGGAGTAGCTTCTAAAACAACTATGCCTATACTAGAAGGAATTTTAATTCAAACCAATGATAATGAAATAAAATTAACAACCTATGATTTAGAAATAGGAATTGAATATGTTATGAAATGTGATGTAAAAGAACAAGGAAGTACCGTGGTAAACGCAATCATGTTTAGTGAAATTATTCGTAAATTACCAGATACAGAAATACATATTTCAGTAAATGAAAAAAATTTATTAGAAATTGAATGTGAAGGATCTTTGTATAAGTTGGCTACCATGAATCCAGAGGAATTTCCAGAGTTACCAAGGATTGAAGTGGAAAATACAATTGAAGTCGAACAAAATGTTCTGAAAAATATGATAAGAAAAACGATTTTTGCAGTAAGCTCTGAAGAAAGTAGACCTATTTTTACAGGATGTTTATTTGAAATTGAAGAAAATAAATTAACGTTAGTTTCTGTGGATGGATTCCGTTTAGCGTTACGATCTGTATTTTTAAATAAACAGAGTAATAATTTTAAAGCAGTTATTCCTGGAAAAACTTTAAATGAAGTAAATAAAATTATTTCAGATTCTTTTGATCCAATAAAAATTGGAATTGCTAAAAATCAGGCTTTATTCGAGATGGATAATTGTAAAATTGTAACACGAATTTTAGATGGTGAATTTTTAAATTATAAGAATGTTATTCCAAGTAATTGGGAGACACGAATAAAAGTAAATAAAGGAAATATTCAAAATAGTTTTGAAAGAATTAGCTTAATTTCAGCTTCGAGTGTTGAAAAAGAAAAGAAATATCCAGTAAAAGTACAAGTAGATATAGGAAAGATTATTATTTCTTGTACGAATCAAACAGGTGATGCAAAAGAAGAATTATATGTTTCAACAGAAGGGAAAAATTTGGAAGCTGGTTTTAATCCGAAATATTTTTTAGATAGTTTAAAAGCAATAGAGGATGAGGAAGTATATATTGAATTTGGTTCTAGCATTTCACCATGTTTAGTAAAATCGATTGAAAACAATGATTATACTTATATGATTTTACCAATCCGATTAAAAGAAGATTAAGAAAATAGAATTCTCCTTAAATGGAGAATTCTATTACTATAAATAGGAAAAAAGTTTTCCACAAAGTATTCTTTTATGGTGGAAAAAGTAAGAAAAATAAAAAAAAATGGAATGCGTGAAAATAAAAAATAAGCCATTTTTAATAATAAATCATATAAAAATATTAAAGATAAAATAGGAAAAATTAGAAAAAAAGAGATAAGAGAAGAGAAAATAATACACAGATGGAGAAGAATATGTGGATAAAAAAAATAAAAATCAATAATTTTAGAAATTATAAACAACAGGAAATTGTATTAGAAGAAAATATTAATATCTTTTATGGTGAAAATGCACAAGGGAAAACGAATATTATAGAAGCTATTTTTTTAGGAAGTATGGGAAAGTCTTTTCGAGCCAAAAAAGATAAAGAAATGATAAGATTAGAGATGGAAAAGGCTGAAATTGAAATAGAATATCAAAAAAGTGATCGAGATGGAAAAATAAAAATTGAAGTATCTAATAAGAAAACTATTTTTTTAAATGGGATTAAATTAAAAAAATTAAGTGAACTATTAGGAAATATTAATATTGTTATTTTTACACCAGAAGATATTAATATTTTGAAAGGCGGACCACAAAATAGAAGAAGATTTTTAGATATTATGATTAGCCAGTTAAAACCGAACTATATGTACGCAATAAATTTATTTATAAAAAATTTAGAGCAAAGAAATAATTATTTAAGGCAGATTCGAGAAGAAAAAAAAGATGAGAATTTGTTAGATGTTTGGGATGAAAAGTTGGCAGAGTATGCTACTATTGTTTTTCAATATCGAAACGAATATATAAAAAAGATAAGTCAAAAGATAAAAAAAATACATGGGGAGATAACAGATGAAAAAGAAGAAATAGAAATCGAATATCAATCAGAATGTAAAACAAAAGAAGAATATTTAAAAATATTAAAAGAAAGACGAAAACTAGATATTTTAAAGGGGTTTACAACGAAGGGGATACATCGAGATGATTTTGTAATATATATAAATAAAAAACAAATTGATATTTATGGTTCACAGGGGCAACATAGAACAGCAATTTTATCTTTAAAATTAGCAGAATTGAATATTGTAAGGGAAGAAATAGGAGAAAATCCAATTTTATTATTAGATGATTTTATGTCTGAATTGGATGAAAAAAGAATTTATAATTTTTTAAATAAAATTGAAAATACTCAAGTTGTTATAACCGTTACTAAAAAATTAGAGGTTGAAAATAAAAAAAATTTAATATATAATGTGGAAGAAGGAAATGTAAAAAAAACATAAAAGATCATTTTAATTTCAGAAGGAGGAAAAAATGGAAAAATTTGAACATGAATATGGAGCTGATCAAATACAAGTATTAGAAGGATTAGAAGCAGTAAGAAAAAGACCTGGTATGTATATAGGAAGTACATCTGTAAGAGGATTGCATCATTTGGTTTATGAAATTGTAGACAATGGAGTAGATGAAGCTTTAGCGGGATATTGTAGAGAGATAAATATTATAATGGAAAAAGGGAATGTAATTAGTGTAGAAGATAATGGAAGAGGAATTCCCGTAGAAATTCATCCAAAAACGGGTATTTCTACTGCTGAAACAGTATATACTGTATTACATGCAGGTGGAAAATTTGGTGGAGATAGTGGATATAAAGTATCAGGAGGGCTTCATGGCGTAGGAGCTTCTGTTGTTAATGCCTTGTCTAATTGGGTAGAGGTAACCATAAAAAGAGGTGGAAATTTATATCAAATGAAATTTGAAAAAGGCAAAACGATACAACCATTAGAAAAGATAGGAACAGCTGATGGAACTGGAACAAAAGTAAGATTTTTAGCAGATGATACTATATTTGAGACAACAAACTATGAATATGAAGTTTTAGAAAAAAGATTTAGAGAAGTAGCTTTTTTAACAAAAGGTTTAAAAATAACAATTGAAGATCAGAGAGAAGAAACACCTAAAAAAGCGGAATTTTGTTTTGAGGGAGGATTAAATTCTTTTGTAGAATTTTTAAACAAGAACAAAGAGAAATTACATAAAATACCAATTTATATCGAAAAAGATGGAGAAGTACCAGTTGAAATAGCCATTCAATATACTTCTAGTTACTCAGAAAATATTTATACTTTCGTGAATAATATTAATACAATAGAGGGGGGAACTCATTTAGAGGGATTTAAAAGATCTTTAACAAAAGTTTTTAATGATTATGCAAGAAGTCATAATATTTTGAAAGAAAAAGATTTAAATTTACAAGGAGAAGATATTCGAGAGGGAATAACAGCCGTTGTATCAGTAAAAGTAAAAGAACCCCAATTTGAAGGACAAACAAAAACAAAATTAGGAAATAGTGAAGTAACTGGAGTTGTACAAAGTATGGTAAATGAAGCTTTGGCTCCATTTCTAGAAGAAAATCCAGCAGTGGCAAAATCTATTTTGGAAAAGTGTATAAGTGCATCAAGAGCAAGAGAAGCAGCAAGAAAAGCGAGAGAACTGGCAAGGAAAAAAAGTTCTTTAGAAACTTCAACATTACCTGGAAAATTAGCAGATTGTAGTAGTAAAAATCCAGATGAATGTGAAGTTTATATTGTAGAAGGAGATTCTGCTGGGGGAAGTGCAAAACAAGGAAGAGATCGAAAATTTCAAGCTATTTTACCATTATGGGGAAAAATGCTTAATGTAGAAAAATCGAGAGCGGATAAAATTTATGGAAATGATAAATTAAATCCAGTTATACTAGCAGTAGGAGCAGGAATTGGAAGTGATTTTGATGTCACAAAAATAAGATATGGAAAAGTAATTATTATGGCTGATGCAGATGTAGATGGAGCTCATATTAGAACTTTATTGCTAACTTTTTTCTTCCGCTATATGAGACCATTAATTGAAAATGGAAATGTTTATTTAGCACAACCACCATTATATAAATTATCTAAAAAAGGGATGGAAGATAAGTATTGTTATACAGATGAAGATTTAGAAATTGCTTATAAAGAATTAGAGGAAAAGGGAATTGGAAGAGAACAATTAGGACTTCAAAGATATAAAGGATTAGGGGAAATGAATCCAGAGCAATTGTGGGAAACAACCATGAATCCAGAGACTAGAACTTTAGTAAAAGTAACCATGGATGATGCAATTAAAGCAGATGAAATATTTACACTATTAATGGGAGATGAAGTAGAACCTAGAAGAGAATTTATTCAGGCAAATGCGAAATATGTAAAAAATTTAGATATTTAATAATTAGAAGATAAGAAAAATTTAATGGCAGACAACTAAAATGTCTGCCATTAATGATAAAGCCAATAATAATCTTCACTCAAACTAATATACATAATAGTTCAACCTAATATATATTGCTATATAAATAAGCCGTATACCACATATATTAATCCTTCGCTCAACTATTAATACACCACAAGTAACTATATTCATCCTAAAAGGACTACTAATAACCACTTAATAAAAAATACACTAGATATAAAAATAATCTTAGCTCGAATATATAACCTATCATTTGACCATATTTCAGAAAAAAATAATTAATTTAATACAGCCTACAAACAAATAATATATTCTTATCGCCGACATATTATAATATAAAAATACACTATAATATCTCTTTGTCCGAATAAAAATAAACTAAAGAAAATCTATTTTTACTCTTGGCTCAACTATTATCAACCTTATAATTTTAGTATAAACAAAAATAAAAAAAATATTCAGAAAAATAAAAAAATAAAAAAGTGTCGAAAAAAGAAGACGAAATTTTCTTGACAAATGTTGAGAAATAATGTAGAATAGCAAAAAAATAAGGAGGTGAAAAGAATAATACCAAAAAAGGGAACAACACAATCATGGATTCCGATAGAGAAAATATTAGAAAATGGAATCATAAAGACAAAAACAAAATATATAAAATTGTTAAAGGTTACTCCAATTAATTATAATTTAAAATCTGATTTAGAAAAAAGATCAATTTTAAATTCTTATAAAATTTTTTTAAAAACTTGTAATTTTGATATTCAAATTTTAATTCAAAGTAGTAAAGAAAATCTAGAAAAAAATATTTTTATTATTCGAAAAAATATCCAAGAAAAAGAAAATAAATATTTAAAAAATATTTCAGAAAATTATATTCAATATATTAATAAAATTAATTCTAATAAAAAATCATCTTCAAAAAATTTTTATTTAATTATTTCTAAAAAAATTTCAAAAGAAGAATATAACGAATCAATAGAGATCATAAAAAATGATCTAAAGGAAAAATATTTCAAAATAAAAGAGTGTTTGTCTCGTTGTGGAAATACAGTGATAGAAATTAATTATAAAAAAGAAATACTTGAGATTATAAATTCATTTTTTAATGTAAGAAAAAATATAAATGAAAAAATTATAAAAAAGGAGGATAATAAATATTAAAAAAAATAATCAAAAAAAGTTAGAAATATTTTCTGGAGCAATTTTTGACAAGGATGAAATTGCACCATCCTATGTTAATTTACAAAATCCAAAATATATTGAGATTGATAATTTGTATTATGCTGGGCTAATGGTAATTAATTATTATAGAGAACAAAACGATATTTTATTAAAGACATTAATTGAAACAAATATCAACATGAATTTATCTATATTTTATGAAAAACAAGATAGTTATAAAATTATAAAAGATTTAACCTATCATATTGGAAATGTAGGAGTGGAATTAAAAGAAACGAACCCTAATAGACAAGATATTGATATTGCAGCTTTTGCTTATAATGATGCTAAATACATAAGGAAAGAAATTCAAGTAAATAATGAAGATATTTATTTTTTATATATTTATATCAATTTATATGCAGAAGATAAAAAAGAGTTAGAATATTATTTAAATAAGATAGAGGGAATTACTCAGAGCAAAGGAATGCAGACACGAAGAGCTAATTTTAGAGAAGAGGAATTATTTTTTTCTTGTTTACCTCTTATGGAAAATCCAATTAGTATAAAAGAAGGATGCAAGAGAAATATTTTAACTTCAGGTTTAGTATCTACTTATCCATTTATATCATCTACTATATTTGATGAGGAAGGAATTTTTATTGGTACTAATATTTATAATAATTCATTAGTATTTATTGATCGATATGATACGAATCAATATAAAAATGCCAATATTTGTATTTTTGGAACAAGTGGGGCAGGAAAGTCTTTCTATACTAAATTATTAATTTTAAGATATAAATTGCAAGGAATTAAGCAATATATTATTGATCCAGAAAGAGAATATGAAAGCTTGTGTAAAGAATTAAAAGGAACGCATATAAAAATTGGTCCCAATTCCAATCATTTTATAAATGTTTTAGATATTAGAAGGGAGAGTATAGAAGAAGGAGAGAGTGGATATTTAGCAACAAAAATAGGAAAATTAATTGGATTTTTTCATTTGATTTTTGGGGAATTAAATGAAGAAGAAAAAGCATTAATAGAGGAAAAATTAATTGAAACATATCAATTAAAAAATATTACATTTAATGATGATAGCTTATATAGAGAAAATGAAGAAAAAATATTAGGAAAAGAATTTAAAAGTTCAAAAGATATGCCAATATTAGAGGATCTATACTCCGTTTTAGGAAAAGACGAAAAAACAAAAAGATTTAAAACTAAGTTAATACCTTTTGTAAAAGGATCGATGAAATTTTTTAATCATTATACCAATATAGAATTAAATAATGATTTAATTGTTGCAGATGTATATGATTTAGGAGAAGAAAATTTAAAATATGGTATGTATATATTTATAGAAAATTTTTGGAATTGTATTAAAGAAAATAGAAAAGAAAAAAAGGCAGTATATTTAGATGAAATTTGGAGACTAATTGGGGTAACATCTAATAAAGAAGTAGCTAGTTTTATTTATAAAATTTTTAAGACGATACGAAAGTATGGTGGAAGTAGTGTTGCTATTACACAAGATATTTCTGATATTTTTAGTTTGGAAAATGGAGTTTATGGAAAAAGTATTCTAAATAATTCAAGTATAAAAACATTTTTTGCATTAGAAGAGGAAAATATAAAGATATTATCTGAATATGCTAATTTATCAGAAAAAGAAAAGGTAGAAATAAAATCATTAAAAAGAGGAGAATGTCTAATGTTTGTTGGAGAAAATCATATATTAACTAAAATTGAATGTTCTAATTTAGAAAAAACGATTCTAGAAGGAAAAGTAAATGAAAAAAATAGTGACAGCAATTAATAATCCTAAATTGAATGAAGAATTGAAAAAAGAAAAGGATTTAAAAATAATAGGTAAGGATATTCAATATAAAGAAGCAATTTTAGAAATATTAGAAAAAAATAAAAATATTAATTTAATAATTATTAATGAAAATTTACCAGGAGAAATAGATTTAGAAATATTAATTAAAAAAATAAAATTAATTAATAAAATGATAAAAATAATTTTTATTTTAGAAAAAGAAAATAATAAATTAGAAGAAATTCTAATAAAAAATCAAATAATTGATATTTATTATAATAGTAAAATTAATTTAAAAAATTTGATAGAAATAATAAAGAAAAAAGAAATAAGTATGGAAGAAGAAATTATTAAATTAAGAAAAATAATTAAAGAAAATGATATTAGTAATAGAAAAATACAAAATAAATTTTGGAGAGATCATTTCAAAAAAAAACAAAAAACTAAAAAAGATAAAAAGGAAAATTTGGAAAGTAATCTATATTTAAAAAATAATGGAATGTTGAAGTACAAAAGAAATAATAATAGCAAAAATATGTCAACTAAAATAGTTAGTTTTTCAGGAAATTGTAAGAGTGGAAAAAGCACATTAGCCCTAATAATAAGTCAATATCTATCAGAAAAAAATTATAAAGTTTTGTTAATTGATGGAGATTTAGAAAAAGAAGATTTAAGTATAATATTAAGAAAAGAAAAATCGAGAAAAGAAAACAAAAAAATAATTTCAAATCAAAGAATCGAAAAGAAAATTTTTTACAAGAATTTAGGTTCAATAAAATTTAATTCTAAAAAAAAATTTCATGAAAAGAAAAAAATAATCAATAAAATAACTATTTTAAAAACACAGAATAAAAAATTAGCCATGAAAAAAAATTTAATATATTTTAATTATATAAAAAATATAATTAAAGTGAATACTTCTAAGATAAATAAAAATTTATATTTTTTAAATGGAATGAGAGATATATTAAAATATAATAAAATAGAAAAAATAAATTTAATGTTTAAAAGATTAGAAGAAGATTATAATTTTATTATAATAGAATTATCTAAAAATAATAAAGATAAAATTAATCAAAATGTTTTAAAGAAAAGCCAAATTAATTTTCTCATATTAGAATGTAATTTATTAGGAATAAGAGAAATGCAAAAAATATTACAAAAATATATTAAAAAATGGAAGATAGATAAAAAAACAATGTATATGATAGAAAATAAAAAAAATATAATGTCTATCAATAAAAGTTTGCTAACAGAAATAAATCCTTTTAAAATAAAAATTTTAGAAGTAAAAGAAAACAAAAAATATCGTTTATTTCTAAATAATTATTATGAAAGAAAAGTATTACTGAAAAGTAAAAAAATAAAATTTGAAATAAAAAGAATAATCGAAAAAATAATATATTTTAATAATTAGAATCAGAAATAAAAAAAAGAAAAGTTGATCATGGAATAAAAACAAAACAATGACAATAAATAAAATTAAAATGAAAAATGTAAATTAAGATTAGGAAAAATGTAAACAAAAAAAGAAAATGAAAAGGAATAAATTTTAGGATGAAAAATTCAGAGAAATTTTGATAAAAAAGGAAGATTAAAAGTTGTATAATCTTAGGTATAAATAGGATAAGAATAATTTTAAAGAAGTTAAAAAGAAAGAAAAATTAAGAAACATAATTCTGAAAACTAAAAGCTAAAACTCAAGTAAAAGAAAATAGAAAAGTTGTAAATAGATTCATAGAAATAACTCGAATAAAAAATTCAAAAAGTAAGTATAAAAAAATATGATTAAAGATTTTACATGTTGAATATAAAATAATAATGAATAGAAAAAAACATTTATAAAAAATGGTCAAAAAATTATAATGAAACAATAAGATAATTTAAGAATAAAAAAAACAAGTATATAAATATTAAAAAATAAAATAAATTAAATATGATTTAGAAATAAATAAAAAAGCATTACAAAATATTTAAAATTAATAAAATGCGAAAAATATATCAAAGAAGAAAGTATAAAAAATAAATTAATAAACAATGAATTACAAAAAAATTATAAAATATAAAATAATAATTAATAATAAAAAAATATAAGAAAAAATGTGCAATGTGATAATAAATTGAATTAATTTTTTATTATGATATGAATTACACAAATATAAAAGAATAAAATTGAAAAGTTAAAATAAATAAAAAATATTTTTAAAAAATAAATAGTCCGAAATTTATAAAAATATTTTAAAAGTTCATTTTAAAAGTTGAAAAAGGAAGAAAAGAAAATAAAAAATTATGTGAGAAAAATACAATAAGAATATAAAAATGTAAAGTAAGGATAAGGAAATTGTAAACTAAAAAGAGAGATAGAGAATAACAAAACTTATGAAGGAAAAGTTTCAAGAATTTAAGACATTAGAAAACGCATAATACTACGTAATACTATTATAAAAAGAAGTTTGATAAATTAAAAAACAAAGAAAAATCAAATTACATAATTCCGATGAATCAATAAAGATTTCAAGAGTCTTGAATACTACATTTGAATAAGAAAGAATAGAAAAGAGAGGAGAAGGTGAATATATTAATATTAAAAAGGAAAAAAATTAATAAAAAGTAGCTACCAAGAGACGTATCAATTGGATGATATAAATTAATTACTAAAATGAGTAAAAATAAATTATAATAAATAAAAAGAAGGAAGAGGTGTAGAATAATATATAATTAATGTAGTATATTTATAAAGAAAACCCAAAATTGAAAAAAATATAAAAAATAGTGTAGATATTAAAAAAAATATAAAGTTAAAAATCCCAAAAACATTTTATAAAAGAATATAAAAATTTATATAAAATAGAAAAGTAATTAATAGTAAAATTGAAAGAAAAATAAAAAAATTTAAAAAATGAATATAAAATTTTAATAACAAAAGATAGTAACAACTTTGATGGAAAAATTAGAAGAGAAGATATAGAAAAAAAGAGTAATTAATATAAAAAAAAATAATAAAAAATAAGTATCAAAAAATAAATCAATTGGATATATAAATTAATTAGTAAAAATGAATTGCAAATAAATTATAATGAAGAAAAGATTAGAAGTATAAAATCATAAATTATAAAAAATAGAAATATTTATAAAAAATCCAAAAATAGAAAAATAATTAAATAATAAAGAAATGTTAAAAATTCCGAAAATAGGCTTAAAATAAAAAAAGATTTTAAAATAGAATAAAATATAAAAAATTTGTTATAGATTGATTTAATAGTAGAAATAATTAAATAAAGAAAAAATAAAAAATAGATCAAAAAATATTTAGAAACTGATAAAATTATTTTTAACAATTGGATTAGAACGAAAAAGGAAAAGTATTAAATAAAATTAAAATAAAAGAAGTAGTTAAAAAGAAAAAAGAAGATTATAAGAATGTAAAGTAAAAATAGGAAAATTGTAAACTAAAAAATATAATAGAAAAAAAATTAAATTTGTTAAGAAAAAGTTGATTAAAATGTAATTAAAAAAGACATAGAACCTAACGTAGTAAAAGTATAAAAAGAATTTCATTAAAATGAAAAACAAGGAATTACCAAATTACATAATTCAAAAAATCAATATAAAATTTTAACAATAAAAATACTAACAATTTTAATAAAAAAATTAGAAGAAAATATATAGAAAAAAAAGAGTAATTAATATAAAAAACAAATGAATAAAAAAGAAGCATTAAAAAATATATCAATTGGAAATATAAATTAATTAATAAAAATGAGTTGTAAATAAATTATCAAAAATAAAAGATTGTGAGTTATAAAATCATAAATTATAAAAAAATTCAAGAATTGAAATAAATAATAAAGAAGTGCTAAAAATTCTAAGAATAAAAAATATAAAAAAACATATTAAAAATAGAATATAAAAAGAGAAATTAATAGCAAAAATTAAAAAGAATAAAATAATGTAAATAATAAATATTTAATTAGAAAATAAGATATAAAAAATTTATTATAGATTGATTTAATAGTAGAAATAATTGAATAAAGAAAAAATGAAAGATTAATCAAAAATTATTTAAAAACTCATAAGAATATTTTTAACAATTTGATTAGAATAAAAAAGAAGAGTATTAAAAAAATTAAAATAAAAAAAAACTCAAAAAGAAAAGATAAGATTTAAAAATGTAAAGTAAAAATAGGGAAATTGTAAACTAAAAAAGATAATAGAAAAAATTAAATTTGTTAAGAAAAAGTTGATTAAAATGCAATCAAAAAAAACATATAACACTACGTAGTAGAAGAATAAAAAGAATTCCAGTAAAATGAAAAACAAGGAATTACCAAATTACATAATTCAAAAAGTCAATATAAAATTTTAACAATAAAAATACTAACAATTTTAATAAAAAAATTAGAAGAAAATATATAGAAAAAAAAGAGTAATTAATATAAAAAACAAATGAATAAAAAAGAAGCATTAAAAAATTAAATAATAAAAATGAGTTGTAAATAAATTATCAAAAATAAAAGATCATGGGATATAAAATCATAAATTATAAAAAAATCAAGAATTGAAATAAATAATAAAGAAATGCTAAAAATTCTAAGAATAAAAAAGATAAAAAAACATATTAAAAATAGATTATAAAAAGAGAAATTAATAGCAAAAATTAAAAAGAATAAAATAATGTAAATAATAAATATTTAATTAGAAAATAAGATATAAAAAATTTATTATAGATTGATTTAATAGTAGAAATAATTGAATAAAGAAAAAATGAAAGATTAATCAAAAATTATTTAAAAACTCATAAGAATATTTTTAACAATTTGATTAGAATAAAAAAGAAGAGTATTAAAAAAATTAAAATAAAAAAAAACTCAAAAAGAAAAGATAAGATTTAAAAATGTAAAGTAAAAATAGGGAAATTGTAAACTAAAAAAGATAATAGAAAAAATTAAATTTGTTAAGAAAAAGTTGATTAAAATGCAATCAAAAAAAACATATAACACTACGTAGTAGAAGAATAAAAAGAATTCCAGTAAAATGAAAAACAAGGAATTACCAAATTACATAATTCAAAAAGTCATATAAAATTTTAACAATAAAAATGCTACAATTTTAATAAAAAATTAGAAGAGAAGATATAGAAAAAAAGAGTAATTAATATAAAAAACAAATGAATAAAAAAGAAGCATTAAAAAATTAAATAATAAAAATGAGTTGTAAATAAATTATCAAAAATAAAAGATCATGGGATATAAAATCATAAATTATAAAAAAATCAAGAATTGAAATAAATAATAAAGAAATGCTAAAAATTCTAAGAATAAAAAAGATAAAAAAACATATTAAAAATAGATTATAAAAAGAGAAATTAATAGCAAAAATTAAAAAGAATAAAATAATGTAAATAAT
>CASAUJ010000009.1:0-32020 GCA_949118805.1 uncultured Clostridia bacterium
TTTTCTTCTTTTTGCATTAATCTTGATTCTTGTTTTTGTACTTCGCCTCTTCTTTCTTTAATCTCTTGATCTAACTCTTTTCTGCTATTCATAATTTCTTCTTTTGCTTTGAAGATTTCTTCTTTTTTCAAATTCTCTGCTTCTATTTTCGCTAAATCAATTAGTCTTTTTGCTTCATTTTCTGCTCCTTGGATTTTAGACTCTGCAATTTTTTTGCGATATGCCATTCCAAATAACATACCAATTGCTAATGAGATTAAGATAGCGACGATCATGATTACAACATACATAATCATACACCTCTTTCTTATTTAATTTTCAATGTTCGAATAAAATATATATTGACCTTATTTCATATATTTTTTCCTTCCTATTCTATTGTATCTTTATTATTGTAAACTGTCAAGTGATTTTCAAGAAAAATCCATGAAAGACTTAAACTTCTCTTATTTTTTCCTGAATTAAATTTTTAAGTTCTTCCTTTTCTAACCAAGGTCTTTTTCTATGAACCATTCTATGACAATTAGCACATAACAATACAATATCTTCTGGTTTTGTTTGATCATCTTCTTTTAATTCAGATACTGGAATAGAATGATGTCCTTCTATATAATCTTCTCCTATCTTCCCATAAAACTTATAAAAATCAAAACCACATGCTTCACAATATAATTTTCCATACTTTTGTTTAAATCTATTTTTGGCTATCTGAATTACTTTTTGATTTCTTTCTCTACAAATATGTGTTTTCAATTTTTGTTTTCCTTCTGGAAAACTAATATCATCTTCCGTTATGTCTACAAAATTGTCATGTGGCTCAAAATTTCTTAACCCCCATACACCATGTCCTTTTCCTAAAACAGAATAAAAAATATCAGCTTTTTTTTCAAAAGCAATAGAATCACTTGAATTTTTTTCTATGGCTGCTCTTACAGCAGATCTCCAATTTTTTTTATTAGAAATATTCTTTTTATTTCTTTTTTCTATTCTTTCATAAATACTTTTATAATCACCATATCCTCCTATTTCTTTCATTGCTTCTATTACTTCTATTAACCATGTATTCTCTTCCACATTTTTCTCCTTTTTTCTATATTTCTAGTTCGAAATTTTGCCTTTCTCTTAGCTTTCTTTTATAACTTGATAAATATCCCCCCAATTATTTACTTCTTTCAGATATTTACTTTCTTCTAATTTTACTAAATTGGTATCACGAAAATATAATGTTCTTACTTGATTCTCTACTAAATTTTTTATAATTCTCCAATCATCATCAATCATGATCTCTATTTTTTCCTTTTTACAGATTTCTACCTTATCCTTTACTTTCCAATAATACTGATCAAATTTAATAGCATTCTCTTCTAGTAATCTTATTGCATCATTCTTCATTTCTTCTATATAACCACCTCTTGCTGTGATTACAACAAATTCATGTCCCTGTTCTTTTAATAAATGATACACTCTTTTAAATCCTGACATCAAATTACTTTCTTTTGATATCCTTAAAAAATATTTTTCAATGAATTCTTTTTCTTGTTCTTCTGTCCAATTATATCTTGCTTGAAATTTTGGTTCTTCTTTATGAATTAAATGATTCCCTTTCAAAATATCTATATCAAATATTTCTTCATAAGTTCGAAAAGTAGTTTCACTATCAATTACTACTCCATCTAAATCAATTCCTATTCTCATTTTCTTCCTCCTATCTAACTTTCTAACTGATTCCTTACATATTCCTCTATTTTTTCTCTTATTGCTTCCATCTTAATTCTTGTTTCTTCTATTTTATAATCAAATCGATCAATTAACTGATTTATATCATCCCTTTGTTTTACAATTTGATAAGATATTGGAAAGTTTAAATCAAACACAAAGGCTAAAATGCATACCCAATAATCAAGTGGAGTTTTTCGATCTACAACGTTTACCATTTCTTTTTTCAGAATTGCTTGATAAACTGGTTCTGATAGCAATGCATTTTCAATTTCTTCTTTTTTCTTTATAATTTGAGGAAAAATAGCTTCTATTTTTTCTTCTCGCTTTACGCGAAAGTTGTCCAATTTATCACTATCTCGAATGATTTTACATTGTAATAATGTCTCTTTATCTAACCCTCCTTCTATGGAATACTTATTATGATTCCTAATAGCTGTCTGAATGATTTTATCCTGTTTCTCTTCTTTTATAAATTTTCGAATCAAATTATCCTGAAACAACATTTTTACCCCATGTTCAGCATGATCAAAATTTACACTATCAAATTTCTTTAAAATTTTTAGTTCTTCAAATCTTCCAATATCATGTAATAATCCAATTAGTTCTGCTAATGCAATTTCTTCTGGTGGCAAATTCATTGCTCTTGCTAATTGTTTTGAATTTTCTGCTACTTGATAAGTATGAACTACTTTTAATTCAAACCCTAAATCTTCTTGATTGTTATACTTTTCTAAAAACTGTTTAAATGCTTCTTTTGCTTTTTTAATATCTATCATATTCCCTCTTTTTAAAATTATTTTTTTCTCTAAGTTATCCTAATATCCAATTTTTCATTTGATACTATTCACTTTTTTCTAATTGATTATAACAATATTTCTATTTTTTTACAAGAAAAATAGGATTCCTTGATCGAAAAAAACAGCATAGTTTTGACTATACTGTTTTCCTTTATTATTTTATTACTTCAACATCCATCTTTAACATTTCTCCATTCAAATTCATTTCCTCATAATTTTCTCTGGATTCCTTATAAATAATCTCAGTTGCTAATGTATCATGCTTTATTAATTCTTCATGTTTTTTCATAATATCCTCTAACTTATCATTACCTGTCACATAAAGTTTAATATGATCTAATACCTCAAATCCTTTTTCTTTTCTTTTATTTTGAATTTTGGATAAAATTTCTCTTACAAAACCTTCTTCTTTTAATTCTTCTGAAATATGCGTATCTAATACGACACCAATTTCCCCTTCTCCACTGAAAGCAAATCCTTCTTTTCCTTGCATGGTAACTAATAAATTTTCTGCATTTAAAGCTATTGGTATATCTTCGATGTCAAGATATTCAACTCCACCATTTTTAACAGTATTGGCTAAATCCATCTGATTCTTTTCAGAAATAGCTTGTTTAATTTTTGGAATTAATTTTCCATATTCTTTTCCTAATACTGGCAAATTTGGTTTAATCTCAAAATTAACATATTGAGACATTTCTGCTCCTAAATCAATTTCTTTCACATTTAATTCTTCTTTTACAATATCAGCATAATATTGTGGTAATGTAGCAATAGAAATTAGCATTTTAGATAATGGCTGTCTATTTTTAATATTCGCCCCATTTCTTGCACTTCTACCTAATTTTACAATTTTATAAGCCAAATCCATTTCTTTTTCTAAGGTTTCATCAATCTCTTGTTCTTTAGCTTCTGGCCATAAACACAAATGTACACTCTCTGGTGCTTTTTCATCTAATCCTACTACCAAATTTTGATAAATAGCATCAGTCATAAAAGGAACAAATGGTGCTGCTACTTTTATTAAAGTAGTTAATACACGATACAATGTACAATAAGCTCCTATTTTTTCATCCTTTAATTCAGTTGCCCAAAATCTTTCTCTATTTCTACGTACATACCAATTTGAAAGTTCATCTGTAAAAGCTTCTATCTTTAATGCTGCAGTAGTAATATCATAATGTTCTAATTTATCATCCACTTCTTTTACTAATGTATTCAATTTTGAAATAATCCATCGATCCATTATATTATTGGATTTAAAATTTGCATATTGTAGGGGATCGAATTGATCAATTTCAGCATATAAAACATAGAAAGAATACACATTCCATAAAGTGCTTAAAAATCCTCTCTGTGTCTCTTGAACATTACTTAATCCTAGTCTTGTTGGAAGCCATGGACTACTACATGTGTAGAAATGCCAACGAGTACTATCTGCTCCTACGGTATCTAATAATTCCATTGGATCGACACCATTTCCTTTTGATTTAGACATCTTTTGTCCTTTTTCATCTAAAACATGACCTAAAACAATACAATTTTCAAATGGTGTTCTTCCAAATAAAGCCGTTCCAATTGCGGTTAACGTATAAAACCATCCTCTTGTTTGATCAACTGCTTCTGAAATAAATCCAGCTGGAAAATTTTGATCAAACATTTCTTTATTTTCAAATGGATAATGCCATTGTGCAAAAGGCATAGAACCAGAATCAAACCAACAATCAATAACTTCTTTAGCACGATGCATTTTCCCTCCACATTTTGAGCATTTTAAATCAACAGCATCAATATATGGCTTATGTAGTTCAATCTCTGCTGGCACTTCGATTCCTTTTTCTTTTAATTCTTGGATGGAACCAATACATTCTTGATGATGACAATTTTCATTTTCACAGGTCCAAACTGGTAATGGTGTTCCCCAATAACGATCTCTTGAAATTCCCCAATCAATTACATTTTCCAAAAATTTACCAAATCTTCCTGTTCGGATGGTATCAGGATACCAACTTACTTTGTTGTTGTTGCTTACTAATTCATCTCTTAATTTACTCATTGCCACGAACCAACTCTCTTTTGGGTAATAAAGAAGTGGCGTATCACATCTCCAACAATGTGGATAAGAGTGTAAATGTTTTTCTTTACTAAATAATTTTTTTTCTTCTTTTAACCATTGACAAATAGCTTCATTGCAATCTCTTACAAATCTTCCTGCCCATGGTTCTACTTCTTTTACAAAGTTTCCTGATTTATCCACTAAATTTATAAAAGTAATTCCATTTTGTTTGGATACCAAACTATCATCTTCTCCATAAGCAGGAGCAATATGAACAATTCCTGTACCATCTTCTAAATTTACGTAGTCTCCATGAATTACTTCAAATGCCTTTCCTTCTACTTCTCCCCATGGCATTAATCTTTCATATTGGATTCCTAATAATTCCTTTCCTTTAAAAGTTTTTACAACTTCATAAGGAGTTTCCTTTAAAACGGTTTCTAATAAGTCTTTGGCTAAAATATAAGTTTCGTATTGTGGTTCTTCATCTGTTCCTATATTCGCTTTTACTTCTGCATAATCATAGGATTGATTGACACAAAGTGCTAAATTAGATGGTAATGTCCATGGAGTTGTTGTCCATGCTAAAATATATTTCTCCTCATTTATTATTTTAAATTTAGCAATACAGGTTAAATCTTTTACTTCTTTATATCCTTGTGCCACTTCGTGAGAAGAAAGTGCTGTTCCACATCTTGGACAATATGGCATAACTTTATGTCCTTCATATAAAAGACCTTTATCCCACATCTGTTTCAATGCCCACCATACAGATTCAATATATTCATTGTGATAGGTTACATATGGATTTTCCATATCTACCCAAAATCCTACTTTGTTTGTCATTTCTTCCCACATAGAAACATAAGTAAATACGCTTTCTTTACACTCTTTCACAAATTTTTCTACACCATATTCTTCAATTTGTTCTTTTCCTGAAATCCCTAATTTCTTTTCTATTTCTAGTTCTACTGGAAGTCCATGTGTATCCCAACCAGCTTTACGAATTACTTTATATCCTTTCATTACTTTGTATCTTGGAATAATATCTTTCATGACTCTTGTTTCTATATGCCCTACATGTGGCTTACCATTTGCAGTTGGTGGTCCATCATAAAAAGTAAAATATCTTTTTCCCTCATTCATAGCAAAGTTCTTTTGGATAATAT
Organism: uncultured Clostridia bacterium; assembly: GCA_949118805.1. GTDB lineage: Bacteria > Bacillota > Clostridia > TANB77 > CAG-508 > CAG-269. The sequence continues at coordinate 5,742 of CASAUJ010000009.1, forward strand.
CTTTTTCCTTCCAATTTTTTGCTACCTCTTTTTCCATTCCAACGAACCCATCTTTTAACTCTACTTTTTTATACATTTTCTTTCCTCCTCTTAATGATTCCTTAAAATTATTGATTTACACTTTTAATGTTTTGTAATTCAAATCGATATTTTTGTTCTACTTCTGGATATTTTTCGTGATCCACTTCAGATAAAAACATGTCATATGGTCGAGCATATAACTTATTGTTTCCATATAATCCACGATAAATTACTAGTTTTTCTTTTGTTTCACTAAAAATAGCAACATTTTCTACGATATAATAATCTCCTTTAAAATGTTTATAAATCCCATGAATTGTTAACTCTCTCATTTTTCCCTCCTTGTTTTCTTTTTCATCAAAAAAAGCTATTCCCATCCTATTTTCTAGGACGAAATAGCTTTGATTCCGCGGTACCACCTATTTTAGTAAATTTATAAAATAATTTATACAATCCACTCTCTTCATTCTTCTTTAACGCAGAAATACGATTAAACTTAGTCTTATCTTTTTCATTTCAGTTTAACAACCAACTAAGGTGATAATAAATAATTTTTCCTTACCAAATTCTCAGCTTCCTTTGGCTCTCTTTTAAGTAATTCCATCATTTATCTTGTCCTCGTTATCGTTTTTTAAATTTTTATTACTATTTATTATACCATGTTTTTGTATTTTTGCAATAGTTTCTTTATTTATTTCTCATTTTTTATTCTCATTCTTCTTTATTTTGAATTACACCATTGTACATTCTCCTATATCTAACTTTCCTTTCCACTCTTCTAAGTAATTTAATCTTGAATTATGAAAATTACTTCTTTTCTCCTGTTTGAATAAAAGCTTTCTGAATTCTTGGTGCTCTAAATCATTAAAATTCTGTAAGGTAAAAATCTTTTCAAATTTAGCATCCATGTATTCTTTCATTTCTGAAAATTGATCTTGTATACTTTTCTGCATAGTTTCTAATACAACTAAGATATCTTTTCTATCTTTTACACGTCCCTCTTCTAAATTTGTTACTCTTGTATTTGTTTGTTCCAATGTTTCATTGGTTTGATCCAATCTTACATTGGTTTGCTCTAATTTTTTATTGGTTTGGTCTATTCTTTCATTGGTTAAATCTAATCTTTTATTAATTTCTCCTAACTTTCTGTCATTTATTTCCCAGCGTTTTTCATTTGCTAGCCAACGTCTTTCATTTTCTTCCCAACGCTTCTCGTTTGCTTCCCATTTTTTGTTGTTTTCCTCTCTAAATTCCTTCATTTCCGTCTTGAATTCACGTAATTCCATCAAAATTACATTTCCCATCTTTTCGTCCATTTTCTCACCTCCTTTCACATATAAAGCAAAAGTAAATATTTTATCATCATGTAAAAATTTACTTAATTTGCTTATAGTCAATATTTAATCATAAGTTCCATTAAATGTCAATAGAAAAAACAAAAAAAATAATTTTCTTGTTTCGTCTACCAAAAAAATCCCTTCGTTAAACTAAGAGATTTTTTCCTAAATTTTATTTCACCAATCTTTCTGTTTCTTTGGCAATCATTAATTCTTCATTGGTTGGAATAACATATACTTTTACTTTTGACTCCACATTTGAAATCAATCTTTCCTCACCTTTTATATTATTCGCTTCCATATCAATATCCACGCCCATAAACTTTAATTGTTCACAAATTCCCTTTCGAATATTAATTTGATTTTCTCCAATTCCACCAGTAAAGATAATATAATCTATTCCCTTCATAGCAACTGCGTATTTTGCAATATAGCTTGCAATCGCATATTGAAAACTCTCTAATGCAATTTTTGCCCTTTCATTTCCTTCATTTCCTGCTATTTCGATTTCTCTAAAATCAGGTACTAAACCAGAAATTGCTTGTATTCCAGATTGCTTATTAAGAATTTCTTCCATTTTTTCTGCTGATAACTTTTCTTTTTTCATTAAAAACAATAAAATAGATGGATCTAAATCTCCACTTCTTGTTACCATTGGAATTCCTCCTAGAGGAGTTAATCCCATACTAGTATCTACTGATTTTCCTGCCTCAATTGCACAAATACTAGCTCCTTGTCCTAAATGGCAAGTTACTATTTTCATATTTTCAATTGGCTTCTTTTCAATTTCTGCTAATCTTTGTGAAACAAACATATGAGAAGTTCCATGGAACCCATATTTTCTCACACCATATTTTTCATAATATTCGTAAGGAATCGGATACAAATATCTTTGTTTTGGAATGGATTGATGAAAGGCAGTATCAAAAACACCTACCATCGGTTTATTTGGCATTACATTTTTGCAAGCTTCTATCCCTAAAATAGAGGCAGGATTATGTAATGGTGCTAAATCTGTACATTCTTTTAAAATCTCAATTATCTTATCATCAATTACAACTGACTCTACTATTTTTTCTCCTCCATGCACAAAACGATGTCCAATTGCTTCTATTTCTTGCAATTGATCAATTACTTTATATTCTGAATTTGTTAATTGTTTTAAGGCAAATTCAATAGCTTCTGTATGATTATAAGCAGGATGATTTATTTGCTTTTTTTGTCCTTTTGCTTTATGTGTAAGAAAAGCCTCTTCTTCTCCTATTCTCTCATATTTTCCAGAGGCTAATACCTCTTCTGTTTCCATATCAATTAATTGATATTTTAAAGATGAACTTCCACAATTTAATACTAATATTTTCATTTTTTCTCTTCCTTTCTAGGGGGATTATTCGAGGGACGTTCCTTAAAATCCCCTTTTTGAGGATTGGAGGGACACCCCTTCTTTCTTTTTTAGCCAAGGACTGTCCCCTTCGTCCTTATTTTGGGGATTTTAAGGAACGTCCCTCGAATCCCCAATTAATTTTAAAGTTTCTCTTGCAATCATTAATTCTTCATTGGTTGGAATGATATATACTTTTACTTTAGAATCAGATGTTGAGATTTCTGCTTCTTTTCCTCTTATTTCATTTCTTTCTGCATCGATTTTTACGCCTAAAAATGCTAGTTGTTCAGCAATTGCTTTTCTTGACATAGGTCCTTTTTCCCCTACTCCTGCTGTAAAAGTTAAAACATCGATTCCTCCCATGGCAACTGCACATCTTGCAATGTAACAAGCAGTTAAATAATGATAAACATCTAAAGCTAACTGTGCTTGTTTTTCACCTGATAACGCTTCTGCTTCTATATCTCTAAAGTCAACTGACACTTCGGAAATCCCATAAACTCCAGATTTTTTATTTAAGATAAAATTCATATCATCTGCTGATAAGTTTTCTTTTTGCATTAAATAGGTCAAAATAGAAGGATCTAAATCGCCACTTCTACTTCCCATCGGAATTCCTCCTAAAGGCGTTAATCCCATACTCGTCTCTACTGACTTTCCATCCTTAATCGCACAAACACTACATCCTTGCCCTAAATGGCAATTTACAATTTTTAATTCTTTTTTATCTTTCCCCATAATTTCTGCTACTCGATTGGATACATATTGATGAGAAGTCCCATGAAATCCATATTTTCTAATTCCATATTTTTCATAATATTGATAAGGAATTGGATACATATATTTTTCTTTTGTTATGGTTTGATGAAATGCTGTATCAAATACCGCTACCATTTTCATCTTAGGTGCAATTTTTTGACAAGCTTCCATTCCTAAAATACAAGCTGGATTATGAAGTGGTGCTAAATCAGAGCATTTTTTTATTTCCTCTATCACTTCTTGAGTAATTTGAACTGAATCACTAAATTTTTCTCCTCCATGCACAACACGATGTCCAATGCCATCTAATTCTTCTAAATCTTTCAATACTCCATAATTTTCATTTGTCAATCTACTTAATACAAAAGCAATGGCTTTTTCATGATTTTCAGCTGGATGTTCAAATTTGTGTACTTCTCCTTTTACTTTATGTGTCAAAAAAGAATTTGGTTGTCCAATTCTTTCAAAATACCCTTTTGCTAACATTTCTTCTGTATCCATATCAATAACTTGATATTTTAAAGATGAACTTCCTGAATTTAAAACCAAAATTTTCATAAAAAACCTCCTTTTATTTAATTTGTGCTTGTACTGCTGTAATAGCAATTACTCCTGCTATATCCTGACTACTACATCCTCTTGACAAATCATTTACTGGTTTGCTAATCCCTTGACAAAGTGGCCCATAAGCTTCTGCTTTCGCTAATCGTTGTACTAATTTATAACCAATGTTCCCTGTGTCTAAATTCGGAAAAATTAGGACATTTGCTTCTCCTTTTAAAGGACTTTCTGGCGCTTTCATAGCGGATACTTCAGGTACAATAGCAGCATCTAACTGTAATTCCCCATCTACTAAAAGTTCTCTTTCCTTTTCTTTTACCAATTGTGTTGCTTCTTTTACTTTCTCTGTCCACTCAGATTTTGCACTTCCATAAGTAGAATAAGATAACATAGCTACTTTTGGTTCTTTTCCCACCAATTGCTGAAAACTTTTACTAGAAGAAATGGCAATTTCAGATAAACTTTCTGCATCAGGATTTTCATTCAATCCACTATCAGCAAAAATAAAAGTTCCTTTTTCTCCATAATCGCAATTTGGTACAACCATAACAAAAAAGGCAGAAACTAACCTTGTATTGGGAGCTGTTTTTAATATTTGTAAAGCAGGTCTTAAGGTATCTGATGTTGAATGGACTGCTCCTGAAACCAAACCATCTGCTTCTGTTTTCTCATCTTTTACCATCAACATTCCATAATAAACAGGATCTTTTACTAATTCCTTTGCCTTTTCTAATGTCATTCCTTTATTTTTTCTCAATTCATACAACAAATTAACATATTCTTCGTATTTTTCAGAATGATTAGGATCTACTATCTCAGCTCCTTTTATTGACAAACTATTTTCTTTTGCTTTTTGTTCTATTATTTCTCGGTCTCCCACTAACACAATTTTAGCATATTGTTCTTTTAATACCTGTTCTGTAGCTTGTAAAATTCTAACGTCTTCCGCTTCTGGTAGAACAATTGTCTTAAGTTGTTTTTTTGCTCTTTGCTTTATTTCTTCAATCAATGACATTCTTTTTTCTCCTCTCTATTTTTTGCACTTTTATTATATAAACAAATTGAAAAAAGCACAAGTATTTTTTTCTTTTCTTGAAAAATTTTATGTCTCAAGCAATGCCTTAATTTTTTCCTCTTGTCTTAATCGCCAAGATAAGAAATGATAAGCAGATTTATCTTGTCGAATTGCTATTTCTGCTATTTCTTCTTGATCACGTAATCGATCACTAGCATATTTTATAACACTTCCTTTATTGCTAACAGCGGCTTTCACTACTTCTTCATCATCTCGTAAGTCTTCTGCTACATAATATAAGGCTTGTCCATAATTTTTACAACTTTCTAGTGCTAATTCTTTGTCTGCTCTTAATTTTTCTGAAGCATAACAAATAGTCCATGGAGCTCCTTTAATTCCCATTGTTACAATTTCTTTATTTTCTTTTAATCGATTACTGACAAATTCTAAAGCTTCACTATCCTGCTCCAACGCAACTTTTACTACTTCTTCATCATCTTTTAAGGATTCTGATGCTAGATCCAAGTTTTTTCCATTTTCTTTCACTGCTTTTAAGATATATTCTTTCTCCTCTTTATGTTGCACAATCTCTTCTAGTTCCATTTTCTTTCATTCCTTTCGTCTTGCAATACATGCTTTTATTTTGATTCCTTGTTGAGAAAACATCCTTTCATGTTCTGTCTCAATATTTTTTTCAAAAATAGGCTTTTGATGCAAATCATAAGTTATTTTTGTAATTTCCAATCCACTTTCTTCAAAATATTTTAAACTGGCTTGAAATAATCCATCATCATCTGTTTTAAAGTAAATTTCTCCTTCTTTGCTCAAAAATTGTTTGTATTTCTCTAGCTGTTTTGTATGGGTTAATCTTTTCTTTTGATGTTTTCCTCGTGGCCATGGATTACAAAAATTAATATAAATTCTTTCGATTGGATCTTGTTGATCAAATATTAAAAAAATCCTTTCAATGTCAAATCGAGTAATTAGAATATTATTAGGCTCTTTTTTTATAGTCTGATAAGATTGTTCAATATTTCTTTTTGCCAAACCTAACATAGCATCTACTAAATCAATTGCAATATAATTAACATTAAGATTTTCAGTTGCTAATTGTGCTATAAATTGTCCCTTTCCACATCCTAATTCTAGATGTAAAGGTTGCTTTTTTTCAAATTCTTCTATCCATTTTCCTCTTAATTTTTCTGGTTCTTCTCGATAAAATAAACTTGATTCTAATTCTGGTCTTGCCCATTTTTTATATCGAATTCTCATTGTTGTTATCCCTCTCTAATATTTTTTCTTCTTTTTTCTTGCTTATTATACTTTAATTCTAAATTTTTTTCAAGAAATTATTTTTAAAGTTCTTTTCATAAAAAAAATTGCCAAATGGCAATCTTTTTCCTATTTACCATAAAGTTGGTCGAAAACCAACCCCATCTAAAAGTTCAGTTCCAGAAAACTTTCCTCGTTTGCAAGCACTTGAATCATCATTATAATAAGTTCCTCCTCTTGTTTTAACAAATGGATCCTCTTGTTCTAATGTCCATTCCCATACGTTTCCTGCCAAATCATAGATATTCAATACGCTATTTCTTTTGGTTGCTCCTGTTGTGAATAAAACATTTCCATTTGATTTTTTATAACTTAATGTATTCTCTGTTTTTACTTTTGTCCAAGAATTCGTTGTACTAGGAGCAATTGTATATTCTCCTCTTGTAATCGTAAATTCACTTTTTCCATAATTCCCCCAATCAATAGAAGTTTTTACGCCTTCTTGATACATTAATTTATTTTGTCTTTCTTCTTTTGTTTCTCCTAATTTTTTTCCTTTTTCTTCTATATATTTTAATACTAAATCCCATTGAATTCCAAACATTAAACTACTTGTTCTTCCTTCTGTTGCTAGGGTGTTTGCTCTTTCTTGTGCTTGTGCACAAGTGATAAAATTATAAGGATAAACATCTTGCTGAATCACCACTTTAGTTAATTCGGCATTTTCTGTATATCTTGGGATAGTGCTTCCTGCTTCATACCTTCCAATATAAAAACCACCTTTTTCATAAATACTTTTTAGCATGCCTTTTTTATGGTTATCATATTCTTCTTTGCTATTAAATCCTTGTTTGCCCATAGAAGAAAATTCATCTTTATTATTGCTTTCTCTATAAATACCAGCATATATTTGTAAATCTTCTTCTATTTTCAAATATTCTTCTTCTGTAAAATTGATTATATTCAATCCTGCTTTTTTATATATCATTATCGTTTTTGGTACTTCAATCCAAACCCATTCATTTTCATTTTTATCTTTTACTACAATTCCCTCTTCATAATCATTACTTAAAACTTCACTACTTTCATCTATTAAATATGGCATCGTTTCCTCTGTTGGATGTAAGGATAAATCTGGTATATCCCCTTCTTCAATTATCTGTCCATTTCTTCCATCTATTATATAGTTGTTTTTAGATTTCAAAAAAATAATTTTTATTTTATTATCTTCTTTTTCTTCTGTTATCACCTCCATTCCCAAAAGGTTTAATTCTATCTTTAACTCATTCGCTTCTATTTCTATCTTTTCTTGTTTTTCTATTTTACTGGCTACTACTGTACTATAAGCTAACTTAATTTGTTCTTTTTCTTCTTCAATTGTACTCCATTCTTTTGCTTCTTTTGTTTTCTTTAAAATCCCACCTTCTCCTGTTAATGTAGCTATGCTCACTCCTGCCAAAATGAGTAACACAATGATGGTAATCACCAAAGCAATCAGCGTAATTCCTCTTTCTCTTTTTTCTTTTCTCATACGATCCCTACTTTCTTTTGTTTATCATTCTTATTTTATTAATTGCAAAAGAGAAATCATTTTGTTTTATGATACCCTAAAGCATATATATCCTAAGTTTTTATGTTTTCTCTACATTAATTAATAAACAAATCATGGTTTTTCAATTTTGATTACAAAATCAGAATTAAGTGCTACTAGAGGGCAAATTCCCATCGCTGATGAATACACATTTGAACTTATCCTTCCATCATCAGCATAAATACAGTTAGGTTGGCTCCATCCATCTCCAAGAGTTCCCAACCAATATCTTGATCCTTCATGAAATGCTCCATTTCTTCCACAATACATACTATCATATCCCGCATAATCTAATGGAGACACCACGTTCTCATTACCAGCTGATCCTGGATTCACAAAAGCATATCCTGTTGCTCCGTTTATTATAAATACTAGTTTTATCTTTCATCTTCAATTCAGGAATTTTTGCTAGTCCATTTGTATGAGAAACTTGATTATACGATCTATGCAACATTTCCAATGTAACCCCACCAACTACATATTTAGCTTTTCCTTCCACATAGCATTTTGACCAAACTCTATTTATTTTAGAAGTAGATGTTTCTGGATCCAATAGCCATGCCGTTGCCTTATAAGCATTTTGTCCTGTATATGGTCCTACATTAAAAGATGCAAACATAGGATTTAATTGATTTAACAAAGTTTCTGATGTATATGTTGTTTGAAGTGCTACATAAGCTACCTGATCAGCTTTCAAATAAATGGTATTGGCTCCATCTCCAAAATAATTATCTTTATCTACATAGAAAATTCGATAGGTTGCATTAGATGCGTAATTAATGACTGGCTGTCCATAATATTTATCTGGATTGGCTATAATTTCTTCTGCTGTTACAGGCACTCCTGCTTTTACTACTTTTATAGTTATTACTGTACTTATACTGGTAGAAATTTTTCCAGAAACGGTTACTGTTGTTTCTCCTTCTGCTACTCCTGTTACTATTCCATTTTCATCCACACTTGCGATACTTAGATTAGCACTTTCATATTTTAATTCTTCCACATTTTCAGCTGGTACTGTTGTTACTTCTATCTTCTCTATACTTCCTTTTTCTATTTCCATTGTAGCTTTTGTAGGAGCAATCGTGGTTATTTTTGCTATAATAATAACTGTACACTTGGCTTGATAATCCGTTCCAGATACACTTGCTATAATTTCTGCTGTTCCACTTTCTCCTATTGCGGTAATGTTTCCATTTTCTACCGTTGCTATGGAAGAATCTGATGTACTCCACACAATACTTCCATTCACGCCTTCTGTTTTGGTTGCTGTGATTCTTTCGTTTTCTCCTTGCATTAATTTCACAGTTGTTTTACTTACTGATATCCCACTTATTGCATTCACTTTTCCTTCTTCTGTTATCTGGAAAATATAACCATCCTTTTTAATCGTCCATGGTAATTTTCCATTTTCACTTTTTTCAATTTCCTCTTCTTTTAATCCTACACTTTCTTTTAGTTCCTTTTCTAATATCTCTAAATTAATCACATGATAATTCGCTCCCATTCTTGCTGTCATAATTGCTAATTTTATCTGTTCTTCTAATCCGAACTTGTTCAGTTCTTGTTTTGGCTATTTGTGCTTTCTTTAAAATCCCACCTTCTCCTGTTAATATAGCTATGCTCACTCCTGCTAAAATGAGTAACACAATAATGGTAATCACCAAAGCGATCAGTGTAATTCCTCTTTCTCTTTTTTCTTTTCTCATACGATCCCTACTTTCTTTTGTTATTATTTTCTTTTTTCCCCTATTTTATTTATATCATGTTTGCTGTGTTTTTATTGTATCTATTCTATCTTAAAAAGTCAATCCTTTTAAAAACTCCTAATCCTTTTTTTCTTATTACATGATTCCTTACTTTTTCTTACAATCACTTAAATGTTTTTTATGGTACTCTTTTTAACATAAATTCCTGAAATTGACTTTGATACATTTTTATGTTACTATATAGATATTATAGCAAAAAAATTTTTGTTTAAAAAAGGAGGAATTTAAGATGAACTATTGTAACAACTATGCCATGCTACCTGATATGAAACCTATCACACAACTCACAATTCCGCCAATCCCATTTCGTCGGTTTGTGTTCTATGTGATACAGTTAATGTTTCAGCTCGAAGGCAAGGGACGTAAGATTGCTATTGCAGACAACGGTTCTACGCTCATCGAAGCATTCTTCAAGGATGAGACAAAAAGACAAGAATTTTGTGAAACGGTTGAAAATGCCATTGATGTTATTCAGTCCATTGCTGAAACTCCAGAAATTGATGAAGACATACTCGATTTCTTTGGGCTGGAAGCTTTTAAAAGTATCGATACATTCCAATCCCTCATCAAAATGTAAAAGTTTTGGAATCGATATGATATCTAGTAGTCCAAATTTGTAACGCTTTTAGCATTCCACACAAACCAACACCGAACACACAGAATAATAAGATCGACAACTCGCCACTCCCATTCGAGTGGCGATCTCAATTTTATAGAATTTATCTACTAAAAAGGAGCCTTTTATGAAATTAGAATATCAAATTCAAAAAAATGATATTGGAAAAACTATTCATCATATATTAATCTTTGAATTAAATATTTCAGCAAGATTATTAACCAAACTCATAAAAAACGAAAAAATTTTTCTAAATCAAAAAAAATGCCATACAAAAACAATCGCCAAAGTAGGAGATCTGTTAGAAATTGATTTTTCTATTCCTGAAGACAATACTAATATTCTTCCTACTAAAATGAATTTTTCTATTCTTTATGAAGATGAATGGTTTTTAGTCCTTGATAAACCCGCTGGAATTCCCATTCATCCTTCCCAATCTCATTATATGGATTCTTTATCCAATGGAATCAAATTCTATTTTGACTCCATTAAATTGGCAAAAAAAATTCGTCCTGTTAACCGTTTGGATTTAAATACCTCTGGCTTAGTTATTTTTGCAAAATGTGAATACATACAAGAAAGCTTTTCAAAACAAATGCTTCAAAAAACTTTCCAAAAAGAATATTTATGTTTAGTACATGGACTTTTTTCCAAGAAAACGGGAACCATTAATTTGCCAATTGCTAGAAAGCAAGGTAGTATTATTGAAAGATGTATTGACCAAAAAAACGGGCAATCTTCCATTACCCATTATAAAGTCATTCAAGAATTTAAAAATTATAGTTTGGTAAAATGTATTTTAGAAACTGGTAGAACACATCAAATTCGTGTCCATATGGCTTCTATTGGACATGCTTTACTTCGGTGATACCCTCTATGGATCTACTTGTCTTTTCCTTAATCGACAAGCTTTACATAGCCATAAAATGAAATGTATTCACCCCATTTCTAAAAAAATTTTAACTTTTGAAAGCCCCTTACCAAATGACTTAAAAAATTTGTTAGATGATTTGACTAATTGCCTCTAAGATTTCACTTTTATCTGTTACACCAATAAAAGTCTTTTTGACTTCTCCTTCTTTTATCAATAAAATAGTAGGAATTGTCATAACATTATACTCCATTGCTAATTCTTGATTTTCATCTACATTTATTTTTCCTACTTGAATTTTTTCTTTTTCTTCTTCTGCTATCTTATCTATAACAGGAGACATCATTTGACATGGTCCACACCAATCTGCATAAAAGTCAATTAATACTGGTTTATTTGCCTTTAATACCTCCTCTTCAAAATTTTCCTTATTAATTTTTAATACACTCATCTTTTATTCCTCCTTTATTTTTCTTCTTCTTTCTTTTTTCTTATGTATTGAATTACTTCCATCCCAGCTTTTGTTCCTTCATATACTGCCTTAGAAATTTGCAATAAGCCTCCTGTACAATCCCCACAAGCATAAATTCCTTTCACATTCGTTTCCATCTTCTCATTTACTATAATTTTATCATTTCCGTGTAAGGATTCCCAACTTTTTTGCAAATTCCAAACTTCCAGCAACTCCATTAGCAACAAATACTCCCTCTGTTTTTAGTCGACTTCCATCTTTAAACTGGATTTCCTCTACTTGTTTTTCTCCTTCTATTGCCTCAATTTCTTTTTCCTCAATTTTTACATTTTCTGCTCTAAATTCGGGAGCTTTTTTTCCATTTGTCAACAAAATAATAGAATCCACTAAATGCATTAATTCATTTAATTCAGAAATGGCATAATTACCATTTCCAATCACGACTACCTTCTTATTACGATAAAAAAAGCCATCACATACCGCACAGTAACTAATCCCTCTACCTTCGAATTTTTCTATATTTTTGATATTAGGTTTATTTTTTTTATTTCCTGTTGCTAAAATAATACTTCTTGTTGAATATTGATCCTGTTGCGTTCTTACGATAAATTTTTCTTCTTCTTTCTGTATGCTAATCACTTCTTGTTTTTCTATTAAAACTCCTATATTTTCAGCCTGTCGCTTTCCTTTTTCATATAATTCTTTTCCTGCAATTCCATTTTCAAATCCATAATAATTTTCAATATATTTTGTTTTTTCTAATGCTGATTCTTCTTGAAATAAAATTAATGTTTTTAAATTTGCTCTTCCGTGTATATAAACTTGCCGAAATTCCTGCTGGTCCTGCACCAATAATAATAACATCATACATTTGTCAATCCCTACCTCTTTTTTCTAATTCTAATAAAAATTGCTTTTTCTCTATTCCTAATGCATATCCCACTAATTTTCCATTTTTTCCTATCACCCTATGACAAGGAATGAGAATCGGAATTGGATTTACATGGTTTGCCATTCCTACTGCTCTTGCTGCTTTTGGATTCCCTATACTTTTAGCAATTTCTTCATATGTTCTCGTTTCCCCATAAGGGATATCTTGTAAGGCTGTCCAAACTTTTTTCATAAATTCTGTACCTTTCAGGTTTAAAGGTACATTAAATGATTTTATTTTTCCTTCTAGATAGTCCGTTAATTGTTTTTCTGTTTCTTTTAATAAAGGTGTCTCTTTTAAAACTGCTCCTTGTTGTTTTTCATCTTTTATTTGAATTGCTATTATTTTTCGATTTTCCTCTATTATGCTAATGGTTCCTATTTTAGTATTTATATTTTTTTGATATTTCATACTAATTACTCCTATTTTTTTAACATTATAACACATCTCTAAAATTCATGCAATTAATAATAAGGATATCGATTATTTGGATTCATATTTTGCATAGAACTATAAATTCCAGTGGTAGAAATAGTAATAAATTTAATGGAATAAATATCACAATAAACTAAACTATCATTTTCAAAAGAACGTAATAATATGTAACTAGCCCCAACATCTTGCAAAATTCCAATTCGATCTACTAAATTATTGGTTCCAATTAGAAATTCTACCCTCATAAGTTTTCCTATTTGTTCTCTTAAAAATGCTGGTGTATAAATTGGATTGGTCAAAATTTCTGGCGTATTTTGGTTGACTTCTACTTGTCTGGTTTCTCTTTGGTCTAATTTTTCATCCGCATTTGCCATAAATGCTCCCCCTTTCTTATTTTTATGTTCGGGAATATTGACTCGTTGGGCGATAAAAACAATGCTCTCCTAATCTAGTATGAAAAGTTCCTGAACCATTATTCGGAAAAGTAGAACTACAAGTTGGGCGAAATGGATTTAAATACCATAAACAATCCCCTATTTCATTTAATCGATTTCCTGCTAGCGCCCAATCAGCAATGTAATAATGTACTTCTGTTGGTGTCATATTGTATATATTCTGTGGATTGTATTGATTTCTTATCGTTTCTCTTGCACAATCATATTGCCCTTGTTGAAAAATAATATTTCTGATATTTCCTCCTTGTGAAACTCTAGCATATTCTCCTTCTGAAACATTTACTCGATTCATGGTAACAGAAGCTACTGCTTTCATTCCATTATCTCCTTCTCCTCCTGCTTCACATTGAACTATTCTTGCTAGTAATTCTCGATCTGAATATGCCATAAAAAATCACTCCTATTTTTATTATATTCCCTTTTTGCTAAAAATGTGCTATGATTATTTAGGTGATTTTATGAAATTATTATTTAAAAATACAACCCAATATACCAAACTAATTTATGATCAATTTCTTGCCTTTCATAATCAAAAATATCATTTACGTTATACCCTATATACTTGTCTTATCACAGCTTTTCTGTTGCTTTTCTTAATCATACAAGTACAAATTCGTCAATTTGCTTTTGTTTTTTTAATCGGTTGCACGCTAACTGGTTTTCTTCTTTGGCGATTTTTTCATCCTATTTCTGTTGTTGAAAAAGAATATAAAAGTGAAACCATTCAAGAGGAAAAGGTGTTTTCTTTTTGTTTTTATTCTAATTTTTTTACCGTGGAAGATGAAAAAGAATTTTCTGAAATAAAATATCATCAATTAAGTAAAGTTTTTGAAAACAATGATTTTTTCTATTTATATCTTGATAAGACACATGCTTTTTTACTGGATAAATCAAATTTTAAGAACCATGATTCCTCTGCATTTTCCTCTTTCATACAAAAAAAATGTTGGTGGAATTATCATTACATAAAACAAAAAACTCACAAAAACACATAATTTTTTGTGAGTTTTCTCTTTTTATGATAAAGAGCAAATCTATAAGCCGGGTTCTGTCTTTTAAAATAGCCATTTATCTAGGATATATATTGCTATATATCTCAAGCCACGCAAGTTAGAAGGCGCCGAGCAGGCTTAATCTTCTATTTAGGTGTTGCTTCAGATGGGGTTTACACTGTCCCACTATGTCACCATAGTAGCGGTGAGCTCTTACCTCACCTTTTCACCCTTACCTTTATTAAAGGCGGTTATTTTCTGTTGCACTTTCCTTAAGGTCACCCTCACTAGACGTTATCTAGCATCTTTGCTCTGTGAAGCCCGGACTTTCCTCTCGTAATTCCTTTCGGAAATTTACCAGCGACTATTCAATTTACTCTAATTTCTATTATATCATACCAATAGAAAATATGCACGTTTTTTTAGTAATTAAAACTCAAATGATACATTTTTTCTTTTAGATATTATTAAATTCTTCTACTAAATTTTTGTATTTAATCAAGAATACCGCACTATCTTTTAAGGATACTGCATTTTGTAGTTCATTTAGCATAATATATCCTTTGCTAATATTATATTGTTTCTTTGTATCTATCTCTGTAGTTGTTAACAATTTTGAATAAATATCAATAGCATTTTTTATATCATTTGCTATCTCCTTCCAATTTCCTGCATCTAATTTAGTATATCCTTTTAAAACATTTGCTTTTGTTTCAATTAAGGTAGTATATAGTTCTTCTTGCCCAGAACCTCTTAAAAATTTGGGAAAATATTCATATACCTTTACTAATTCTGCTAGTGTTTCCTCTTTGTTATCAGTTTGAACCACAGTTGTTAACCTATCATATTGTGTATTAAACCCTAAAATATCTTCCTGACTAATATTAAATTGATATAAATCAATCGTAATTGCTGGAAGGGAAGTATATAAATTTTCAATCTCATTTTTAATTAAATCCCAATTAATTTCTTCTTTGTTTGTCAATACTCCATTTAATTGCAATTCAAATTTTTTATTGCTTTGTCCATCTTCCTTTTCAGAACCTTCACTTGAATCCTCTGAAGAACTACCTCCTTCTTTAGAAGCTGACTGCCCTCCTGATCCACTCCCTGATGAACTATTTTCACTCTTAGATTTTTCCATCGTTGCTTTTGACATTTCACTGGTTACTACACTATAATTTCTAGCTTCAATATGGTTCATAGAATTTAACAAATTGCTTATTTTTCCTTCCATATATTTAATTTGTGAAAAAGCTTTTTCTTTTTGAGTTTTTGTATTATCTTTACTTGCATTTGTGTAAATTGTAAGGGATAAAACCAACATAATGATAAATATTAAAACAAAAGCAATTCTTTTTATATTTTTCATTTAAAATCTCCTCTCATTTTCTATTTTTTCTAGTATTTACATTTTTATTTTACTTTATTCGATGTATAAATTTTATTGTATTTTTTTATACTAAGAAAAAAAGATTTTTAGGAGTTTTTATGTTAGTAACTGTTCATTTATATAGTCAAAAAAAAGGCGAATTGAACCAATTTTTAAGTCGCTTTTATAATACAAATTTAGATCTAGAAGAGCATTTGAATTGGGAAAAAAAATATGCTAATCCAATCGAATTAGCAGAGATCATTGGTACCTATATTGATAACAATGAAAAGTTCAATTTGACGATGTGGATTAGCTTGGATAAAGACGTCTTTGTTCATGTAACAGAAGAAAATGCAGATAATATTATTAAATATCTGTATGAACGTTTCCCCTATTAAGAATTACTTTTCTAAAATAATCGTTACTGGTCCATCATTTAGCAGACTTACTTTCATATGAGCACCAAAAATTCCGTTTTTCCACATGAATTTCATTTTTCTCACATTCAGAGCAAAAATATTCATATAATTCATTGGCTTTTTCGGGTTTAGCAGCTTCTACAAAAGCAGGACGGTTCCCTCCTGTACAATCTGCATATAAAGTAAACTGAGAAACGATCAATAATTCCCCTTCGACATCTTTCAAAGACAAATTCATTTTATCATTCTCATCTGTAAAAATTCTTAATTTGCAAAGCTTCTTTACTAAATAATCCGCTTGGTCTTTTGTATCATTATGTGTTACTCCTAACAATACTAAAAATCCTTTTCCAATTTTTCCTACTACTTTCCCTTCCACTTCTACTTGTGCTTCTTTTACTCTTTGTACTACTATTCTCATTGTTCCTCTGGCTAAATTAGCCTTTCTCCCTCCTTATTCATCTTCCTCTTCTTTCTTCTCTTCTAATTTTACATTAGATTCTATTTCTACTGTTTTTTCTAGATTTGTTTGTTCTTCCTTCTTCTCATCCTTCTCTTCCTTTGTTTCTAATTCTTCTATAACAATTTGTTCTTCTATTCTATCATCCTCTTCTACTTCTGTATTCTCAAAATCTTCTAAAATTTCAATTTCTTCCTTTTCTTCTAAATCTTGTTTTACACCACAATTTTTACAAAATTTATCTTCTTTTTCAATTTCTTTATAACATTTTTTGCATAATTTTTTATCTTTTAACGCTAAACATTCTTTTAACAAATGATCTATTTCATCACTTAATACATCAATTTTTGTACACTGTTCTTCTAACTCACTTTTTATTTCTATCTCTTCTTCTCGGATATGCTTTTCATACACCTTTTTCCCAATATCCTCATAAATATCATTAATTTGTGTTTTCAATTCCCCTATTTTAAATTTTATTTTTGTTTCTTTGGCTATTTTTCCCGTTTTATCAGCTGTCATTTTGTATGCCTCTGACGCCTTTTTTCCTAATTTATCAAAAAATTCCACTTTTATCACTCCTTTTTTCCATACAATGATCATGTGCAATGGGGACGTTTCCTTTTTCACATCTCATGAAAATTTAACTAAATAAATATGCAATAACTTTTTCTATCTACAATATTTATAATTTTAAAAGGATGTGAAAAAGGAAACGTCCCCATTGCACATATTATATTTATTATTCGAATTTTTTCTCTTTCTTATTCACTTTTTTTATCTCTTGTCATTAATTTTTTGACAGCTTCTTGTGGTTCTAAATTTTCATAAATTACTTTATAAACCGTTTCGACAATTGGCATATCTACTTTATGTACTTTACTCAATTCATAAGCAACTTCAATATTATCAATGCTTTCAATTACCATTCCTACTTCTTTTTTTGTTTCTTCCAATGTTTTTCCTTGTCCAATTAATTTTCCTGCTCTCCTATTTCTACTATGTTCACTTAAACATGTTACAATTAAATCTCCTAAACCACTTAATCCATAAAAAGTCTCTTTTTCTCCTCCTAATTTTATGCCTAATCTAGTCAACTCACTCAACCCTCTTGTTATCAAAGCCGCAAAAGTGTTATCTCCTAAATTAATCCCTGCTGCTACTCCTGCACAAAAAGCAATGATATTTTTTAAAGCTCCTCCTAATTCTACTCCTTTTACATCTTTTGAAGTATAAATTCTCATCTCATTTCCCATAAATACATTTTGTATTAATTCCAAAATTTCATTATGTTTTGATGCAATTACTAATACCGTAGGAATCGCTACTGATACTTCCTCTGCATGACTTGGTCCAGATAATACACCTATCTTAGCAGTTGGAAGTTCCTCTAAGATAACTTCGTCCAATGTTTTTAAACTTTCTTTCTCAAAACCTTTTGAACATATAATGACTGGTTTATCTTCTACATATTGTTTATACTGTTTGAATGTCTCTCGTGTAAATTTGGATGGTGTTACATGTAAAATGAATTCTGAATCTTGAATAACCTCTTTAAAATGATTTGAACATGTTATGTTTTTGTGAATTTCTAACCCTGGCAAAAACTTGCATTTTCTTTCTCGATTCATTAATTCCATCTCTTCTTCGTTAAAAGACCATAATTTAATTTCATTTCCGCTTTTGGCTAAATGAGTAGCCAACGCTACTCCCCAACTCCCACTTCCTATAATAGCTATTTTTTTCATTTATCCATCTTCCTTTCTAAGATAGCTATCTATCTTTTTGTAAATTATCTTTTTCCTTTTACATGCGCAATCCATCCTACTACAATAATAATAATTAATATCCCTACTAAAATTTTAACACCTACTGGTATTATTTTTTTATCTGGTTGTTTCACGATATCTCTTGCATAATCATATTCAACTTCACACTTTCCTTGCTCTATTTTAAAGTTGTCTATATGTACAATATAGTCTTTTTGTATATTTTTTATTCGATATTTTATATCCATTTTTGGATAATTTTCTAAAACATCAAATACATAAGTATTTCCTTCTTCTTTTGGTAAACGAATCTGCACATATTCTTTTTCCTTTTCTGTATAGACTTGATTTTGTATATTTTCCTTCTTTACAGAAATCGTAGGAATTACATTTTCTTTAATAGTATTGGCACCTTCATAATTTAAATTTACATTTGCCTCTCTAATAGCAAATTCAATGTATTCTGTTGGTAACAAAAGATACAAATCAAATTTTTCCTCTTTTTTATTGTTAAGGACTTTAAATTCCAATTCATAAGTATCAAAAGCAT
The DNA here is from genome assembly GCA_949118805.1 of uncultured Clostridia bacterium. GTDB lineage: Bacteria > Bacillota > Clostridia > TANB77 > CAG-508 > CAG-269. The sequence continues at coordinate 24,796 of CASAUJ010000009.1, forward strand.
ACACACTTTCAAACATGAATATGGTAATACAGATAATTAATATAGTTACGATTTTCTTCACTCGTTTTCTCCTATTTCTCATTTACTAAAACTAATTCTATTTTCTGTTCCATTCATTAATCGTTTAATATTGCTTCTATGATTATATAAAACAATAATAGCTAAAAGAACACTATAAATAAAATAGGTACTACCATTTTTCCCCTCTGTTAAAATGGTATAACTATCATTAATAAATAAAGTCAATACAGGAAATAATATCGCTGCTACACAAGAACCTAATGAAACCATTCGAGTTAATATCATTAATACCAAGGCAAAAACAAGGCAAATTAATCCTATTTTCCAATTACTCATTAATAAAATTCCAAGTGAAGTAGCGACTCCTTTCCCTCCTTTAAATTCAAAGAAAATAGGAAATGTATGTCCAATTACAACGGCGATACCAGCTACTTGTAATAATAGTTCTCGATTAGATCCTTCTACTATCTTTCCTACTATCATAGAAATAACAATTGCTACAATTCCTTTTAAAACATCACACAATAAAGTAATGGCAGCTGCTTTTTTTCCTACTGAACGAAGCATATTCGTTGTTCCCGCATTTCCACTTCCTTTTTCTCTCACATCAAATCCTGCCATTTTTTTACTAAGAATCACAGAAAAATTAATACTTCCTATACAATAAGCAACAATTGCCATAATCACACATTCTATCATCATTTTATTCCTCCTTTTTTGGTGGGGATTAAAGGGACGTTCCTTAAAATCCCCATTTTAAAGATCTTGGGGACATCCTTTTTCTTTTCTGCTATTTTAAAGACTGTCCCATCTGTCCCTATTAAGGGGATTTTAAGGAACGTCCCTCTAATCCCCATTTTTTTCTCTCACTATAATTCTTACAGGTGTTCCTTCTAGTCCAAATTCTTTTCTAATTTGATTTACTAAATACCTTTCATAAGAAAAATGAAATAAATTTTTATCATTTACAAAAATAACAAATGTAGGTGGTTTGGTGGAAGCTTGTGTTCCATAAAATATTTTTAACCTTTTGCCTTTATCTGTTGGAGGTTGTACAATTGCAATTGCTTCATTTAGCACTTGATTTAAAACAGCTGTTGAAATTCTCATTGCATTTTGTTCTGCTACATAATGAATTAAGTTAAACAATTTATGAACTCTTTGTCCTGTTTTTGCAGATATAAATATCATGGGAGCATAAGATAGATATTTTAATTTATCATATACTTCTTTTTTATATGTTTCCAAGGTTCCTGTCTCTTTCTCTAGCATATCCCACTTATTGACTACAATAATAACACCTTTTCCAGCTTCATGTGCCTCTCCTGCTATTTTAGCATCTTGATCTGTCACCCCTTCTGTTGCGTCAATCATCATTAAACACACATCTGCTCTTTCAATTGCTAATAAAGTTCTCATAATACTAAATTTTTCGATGGATTCTTTTACTTTACTTTTTCTTCGAATTCCCGCAGTATCAATTAAGATATATTTTCCACTTTCATTTTCAAATTCTGTATCAATGGCATCTCTTGTCGTTCCTGCTATATCACTTACAATGGATCGATTTTCCCCTAGTATCTTATTTATCAAAGAAGACTTTCCTACATTTGGTTTTCCAATAATGGCTACTTTTATTACATCACTTTCTTCTTCCTCATCTGTTTTAGGTGGAAAATTTTCATAAATTCTATCTAAAACATCTCCCATTCCTAGTGCATTTGTTGCTGAAATTGGATATGGTTCTCCCACTCCTAAATTATAAAATTCATAAGCTTCTTGTCTATCTTTTTCAAAATTATCTGCTTTATTACATACTAAAACAATTGGCTTTTTAGATCTCTTTAATAGCAAGGCAATTTCTTTATCTACTGCTGTAACTCCTTGCCTTACATCAGTCACAAATAAAATTACATCTGCCATGGCAATAGCAAGATTTGCTTGTTCTCTCATTTGGGATAAAATTACATCTTCTGATACTGGTTCAATCCCACCTGTATCAATTAAAGTAAAACTTCTACCTCTCCAATTCGTTTCTGCATAAATTCTATCTCTTGTTACTCCTGGTGTATCTTGTACAATCGATATTCTACTTCCTACTAAATAATTAAAAAAAGTTGATTTTCCTACATTTGGTTTTCCGAATAATGGCTACTACTGGTTTCATTTATCTTATAAAAAACAGTTTTTCTATTCCTTTTCTGTTATAAAAAATAAGAATTTACTGTCTTTCCTCCTCCTCTCTTTTTGATGATTGCTTCTTTAAGTATTTTCTTTATAAACTTCATGATACGTTCTTTCTAAATCCTCTTCTGTTACTTCATAATTGTTTTGAATCTGTTCTAAGGTTCTTTTCTGATTGCTATTTTTATTGACCATTTCCATATTGGTTAATAATAAAATGACTAATACGAACATACAAGTTACCAAAACAAATAAAGTAACAGAACCATTCTCTTCTTTTATTCTATTTCGCAAATCTCTTTTCATTATTTTCCCCTCTTTAACCTATCCCATTTATCATTTTTTTGCAATTTTACTATAGCATATCTCCTATTCCTTTGCAATAGCTTTTTTTGATGTTATTCATTTGTAAAATGATTGTATTTTTCTTGTAATATTTTCCAATAACAAAAACTGCTGTTTTTTTATTTTACAGCAGTTTTACTTTTCCTTAAATTCTTGCTATTCCACCAATTACTTTGCTATCTTCTGCAGAAGCTAACCATTTTGCACCACCTGAAACAACAATAATATCACCTTTTTCTAGAATTTCTTTTTGTTTTAATTTTTCGATTCCATCTTCTACCATTTTATTTACATCTTCATTTTTTTCTACATATATAGGTGTTACATTCCATGCAATTGCTAATTGATTGAAAGTTCTTCTATTATCTGTAATAGCTAAAATTGGACATCCTACTCCTAATCCAGCAAATCTTCTTGCTGAATCTCCTGAATTGGTATAACATACAATTGCATTTGCATCTAAATTCATTGCCATAACAGCTGTTGAATAAGCAATTTTTCTTTCCAATGTATTAATATCAATATTTTCTTTATTATCTTGAAATCTCTTCCAATAATCAATCTCTTTTTCTACTCTACCTGCTATTTTTACCATCGTTTCTACACATTCCACAGGATATTTTCCCATTGCACATTCTCCTGACAACATAACAGCACTGGTTCTATCATAAATAGCATTGGCTACGTCACTTGCTTCTGCTCTTGTTGGTAATGGATTAAATGTCATACTTTCTAACATTTGTGTAGCAGTAATAGCTGGTTTATTGGCTCTGTTTGATAATTTGATAAATTTCTTTTGCATAACTGGTGGTTCTGTAAAATCGGTTTCTGTTGCCATATCTCCACGAGCAATCATTTGAACATCAGCAGTGTCTACAATCTCTACCATGTTTTCTAACCCTTCTACATTTTCTACTTTTGTAATAATTTTAATGTCATTTCCACCATTTTCATCTAATACTTTTCTTACTTGATCAATATCATCTTTATTTCTTGTGAAAGATACAGCTACATAATCATAATCATGTTCGCAAGCTGTTTTTAAATCATTAATATCTTTTTCTTTCAATGCTGGCAAACGTACTGCTGTTCCTGGTAAGTTCATTGTTTTTCGGCTTCCTAAACCATTTCCATGAACGACTGTACAAACAATATCTTTCTCTACAATTTCGTCTACTACTAACTCAATTGCTCCATCATCGATTAATACTTTTGATCCTGGTTTCAAATCTTTATATAATTCTTTATAAGATACTGATACTTTATCTTTATCACCAATAATATCTTCATTAACTAAAGTAAATTTTTGTCCATCTTCTAATTTAATTTTTTCATTTTTTCCAGTTACTAACATTCCAGTTCTTATTTCAGGTCCTTGCATATCTAATAATAAAGCAACTGGAATATCCATTTCTTTTCTTAATCGAATAATTTCTTCTGTTTTTTCAGCTTGTTCCTCCCAACTACCATGAGAATAATTAATTCTTGTTACATTTAATCCTGCTTCAAATAATTCTTTTAATTTTGTTTCACTAGCAGGTCCAATTGTTCCAACAATTTTTGTTTTTCTTAAAACTTTTTTCATTTCTTTTCCTCCCTTTCTTTAAGCCCTATTTTTATTTAGAACTCTCCTCATTAAAATCGATTTCTATTATAGCACAAGTTGTTTACATTCTTCAACATTTTTTTTAATTTTTTTTGATTCTCTTTCGATTTTTTGCCATATTTTCACAAATTATCGTAATTCCACAACTGCATGCAATACTTTTTCATCTGCACTTTTTATCACTACTATATGTTTTTCTTCTTCATATGTATACTGACAAATCACATTTTCCCCCAGTTTAATCTCTTTTTTATACATAATTCGAATTTCATCAAAAGGTCTTTGTTGATAAACTTCTTCTGGCAATGCCTCATAAGCAATATCTAAATAATACAAATTATGCATATGTCCTATAATATCTATATCTTTCCTCTTTGTTTGATATATTATACTATTTTTATAATTTTTTGGTACTTTTGTTTTTTCTATCTCTCTTTCATTAAATACTGATTTTCCCACTTCTGATTCGTATTTTTTTGCCATTTCTTCTTCTACTTTCATAATCTTTCCTGTCTGGTTGTTAATCAATAGCCATTTTGAAGAAGCAATGACACACAAATTATGATCTTCATCATAAATTTCAAAATCACGATAAGCATAAAATTTCACGATTTCTCTGGACCAAGTATGTATCTCTAAAACTTTTCCATATTCTGGTCTTTTTATTATTTTTACTTTCCAATCTAACAAGATCCATGATAAATTTGTTTTTTCTGAACTTCGAATCCCATATCCGATTGAATCTGAATGGTAAGCTGCAATGTTTTCCAAATATTCTAGTATTGCTCTATTACTTACTTCTTTTCCCTTCCAAACATCTTTTAATCCTATTTTAAATTTTTCTTTGTATATCATTTTCTAAAACTCTCTTTCTTTTGCTGCTTAATATCCTGGCTTTTCTAATAATTGAAACATATTCTTTTTATATTCTTCTACTCCTGGTTGATTAAATGGATCCACTCCTAATATCATCCCAGAAACACTACATGCCTTTTCAAAGAAATAAATCAATTCTCCTAAATTAATTTCATCTAATTGTTCCATTTTTATTTGGATATTAGGAACCCCTCCTGTAACATGTGCTTTTATGGTTGCTTCCATTGCTTTTTTATTAACATAGTCTAATTTTTTTCCCGCTAAATAGTTTAGTCCATCCAAATTATCATCATCTGGATTGATCACAATATCTGAGTTTGGATTTTCTATTGTTATAACTGTTTCTAGTAAACTTCTTTCTCCTTGTTGAATGTATTGCCCCATAGAATGCAAATCAGCAGTAAAATCAACTCCTGCTGGAAAAATCCCTTTTCCTTCTTTCCCTTCACTTTCACCAAATAATTGTTTCCACCATTCTGTAAAATAATGCATATTCGGTTCATAATTGACCAATATCTCTATTTTCTTTTGTGATTGATACAATAAATTTCTAGCTACTGCATATTGATAACATTCATTATATTTTAAATCACTATCGTTATATCTTACTTGCCCAATTCTAGCCCCTTCCATTAGTTTGTCTATATCGATCCCTGCTACTGCAATAGGAAGCAAGCCTACTGCTGTTAAAACAGAATATCTTCCTCCAATATTATCTGGAACTACAAATTGCTCATAACCTTCATTATCAGCTAAGGTTTTCAAGGCTCCTTTTTCTTTATCTGTTGTTGCATATATTCTGCTTCTTGCTTCATCAATTCCATATTTATTTTCTAATATTTCTCGGAAAATTCGAAAAGCAATAGCAGGCTCTGTTGTGGTTCCTGATTTTGAGATTACATTAACAGAAAAATCTTTTTCTCCAATTAGTTCGATTAATTCATTTATATAGTTTGGACTTAAATTATTTCCCACATATACAATTTGAGGATGTTTCCTTTGTTGATCTGGAAGCATATTATAAAATGAACTAGTTAAGCTTTCAATAACAGCTCTTGCTCCTAGATAAGAACCACCGATTCCAATTACCACCAAAATATCAGATTCTTTTTCTATTTTTTTTGCTGCCTTTTTGATTCTATCAAATTCTTTTTTATCATAATTAGTTGGTAATTCAAGCCATCCTACAAATTCTTTTTCTTCATTTGCCTTTTCATGCAATTCTTTGTGTATATTTTCCACCTGTTCTTTGTATTCTAAAATGTTTTTTTGTGTGATTCCACTATTTTCTAAATTCAATTTTATTCCTGCCATATGAAATTTCTCCTTTCTTTTTCTTTGCTCATTATATAGAAATGGAAAAGAAATTTCAAGCTTTTGGGAAAAATAATATAATTCCTCAAAAGAAAAAGCAAATTTTAAATTTCAAATCTCACTAAGAGTTTCTAGAAAATTAAAATTTGCTATTTTTTAATACATTATTTTTTCATAAGAATCGTTATTGGCTTTTTTTGTACGAAGTGGTATTACATATGCTGCTCCTTGCTCTAAATCTTCATAAGAAATTTCTTCTTCAATAGAAAATACTTTCTTTTTATTTTTTTGTCTTTTAAATGCTCTAAAATCAATAATATTTCTATTATCTTCTTTGTCATTTTCTTCTTTGCTATTGTTTTCCTCTATTTCCATCTGATTAGCTCTAACCTTATTGGTCAATTCTAAATAACTATCTTTTAAATTAATAAGCATTTCATTTATTTGAAGAATTTGCTTGCTATAATCCATTTTTGTAATTTCTTGTTGCAATAATTTTATTGTCTCCTCTTGCATTTGGTTCATCCTTTCATGCAATACCATTTGCAGAGTCTCCTCTTTCTCATCTTGATTTCTTATGGTATGAATTAATTCCTCTGTATGACGTTTTATCATTTTATTTATGGCTTCACTTGTACTTGATTTTGTTTCTTCTAATTGACTATAAATTTTATTGATCTCTTCTTTGTAATCGACATTAGCCATTTCTTGTTTTATAATTGTTTCCACTTGTTGTTGTGTTAACTTATCTTGATTTAGGCTTGCTACTTCTTGTTCTATGATATCTCTTACTTGTTCTTGGGTTAGCTTATCTTGATTTAAGTTTGCTACTTCTTGTTCTATAATATTTTTTACTTGTTCTTGCGTTAGCTTATCTTG
>CASAUJ010000009.1:32120-45464 GCA_949118805.1 uncultured Clostridia bacterium
TTTTACTTGTTCTTGCGTTAGCTTATCTTGATTTAAGCTTGCTACTTCTTGTTCTATGATATCTCTTACTTGTTCTTGCGTTAGTTTCCTTTCTTCTGCTTCTTTTAAAAGATTTTCTAAATAGCTTGTATCTTTCATTTCTTTCACAAATTCATAATATTTCTCTTGCATTTTCTCAAGTTCTGTATTGATAAATAATTTCATTTCTTCATCATTTCTGCTGAATTCTAAAACTGGTATTTTTTTCTCTTCTTGCTCACTTTTTTCTGTTTCTTGCACTACTTCATCAACTGTTCTTTCTCTTAGTTTCATTAAACCTGCTGTTATTAGCGTATCCACTGAAAGTATTGGTTTTGGCTCTCCTTTTTCCATTCCACTTTGTTCACTATGTGCATAATAATACCCTTTACTATAAGTTTTAGCAGGTACTTTCTTTTTATTTAAAATCGCACCTATAATTTCTCCATCTACCATTTGAATAGATCTTTTTACTTCATCAAAATCTTTCATTTTGGTTTTTTCTGCATTGGCAACTAAGATAGTAGAATCTACAACAGTTGATAAAATAATACTATCTGTAACTAGTTTACAAGGTGGCGCATCTATAATGATAACATCATAAATATTTTTTAATATTTCTAATAAATCCTTCATATTGTTTGATTCTAACAACTCAGATGGATTTGGTGGAATACTTCCATTGGTTATAATATGTAAATTTGGTATTTTCGTTTCTTTGATGTATTGCTTTCCTAATTTCATATTTTCTTCTTTCTTATCATTCATAACATATAAATAATTGGAAAGACCTTCTCCATTGTTTACTTTAAAGATTTTATGAGCTCTTCCTTTTCTCATATCAGCATCAATTAACAATACTCTCTTATCCGTTTCTGCAAAAGCTGCTGCTATATTAGCAGAAACCCAACTTTTCCCTTCACGTGGAGTACAACTAGTAATTAAAATAGTTTTTGCATTTTTGGCTGAATTCATATATAAAATATTGGTCCTTATTGTATTAATACACTCTGTCACATATGATTTTGCACTACTTCTATTTACAATCTCTTGCTCTTCATCCTGATGCACTGGAATTGCTCCTAATGATTTTAGATGAATGTATTTTTCAATCTCTTCTTCTTTTTTTATGGTATTATCCAATAAATAAAATAAAGTAATACTCACACAAGATATCCCTAATCCCATCATAAAAGACAAGATCATATCTTTTACATGGTTAATATTACATGGTTCTTCTGGCAAACGTGCTTCATCTACAACACCAATATTATCCAAATGATAAATTTCTTTGATTTCTTCTAAGAAAACCCTATCAAATTCTGTTGCAATTTCCATTGCTTTCTTAGGATCTTCATTTGTCACTGCCACCTGAATAATATAAGTATCTTTTACTACACTAATCTTCATTTGCTTTAATAATTCTTCTTCTGTCATATCTAATTCCAAATTTTGAATGATTTGTTTCAATACTTTAGAATTTTCTCCTATGCTACGGTAAGTTTCTATTAATCCTGAATTGACTGTTAAGTCTGCATTTACCATTAAATCAGATGTCATAACGACTCTTCCTTCTGAAGCACTATTCGGTATTAATAATAATGTTGAAGTCGCTCTGTATTCTGGTACAATACCATGATAAGAATACAAATACCCCAATAAAATAGAAATTATTAAAATCATTAGAATGACTAGTTTTTTGCTTTTTACAATATCTAATATTCTTCTTATTTCAATATTTTCGTTTTTTCCCATATCTTACCTCCTACCCTATATTATACCTCATTTTTTGTTTTATTTCAACCTTTTATGTAAAATATGGTGATTTTATTAATTTTTCTACTTTCCAATAACTTCTGCCATTACCTTTGCCAAGTACTTCATACTTGTCAAGCATTGTTCTAATGTATTTCCAGTTGCCCCCACTTCTATAATATTAGCATATTTTCCTGTATGCTGATTATATCTTGATTTGGTTAAAGTAATTGGTTTAAACAATCCAGGATACATTTCTTCTGCTTTTTCTTGTATTTTAATTGCAAATTTCAAATTCTGATTCCAATTTGGATGCCATAATCCCCCATTATTAGTTCCAACTACAAACATAATTTGTGCTGCCACATCATTTTCTCCTATTTTTACAATTGGTGCATAATCACTTCTACTTCCGATAGCATCTCGATGGACATCTATAATAATATCAGATGGGGTCGTTTTCAATATCTTCTCAACTGTTGCTAAAGAACGTGTATAAGATCCATTATAAGCAGGATAATCATGATATGATACATCGTGTACTACTTGATATTGATATTGTTTTAATTGGTTTTCCAATTCTGTGCCAACCTTTGTTACGGTAAAATTCAAATCTGTTGTTCGAAAATTTCCTGTTGGAGTATAGGGATACAATTCACTTGATGTATAACTTTCACAACTATGTGTATGAAATAATACAATATTTTTATTCTCAATACTTATATTGGGTTCTAGCATCTCATTTGTTAATTCATATTCCGTTTCATTTTTTATTTTTACTTTTCCATATTGTGTATGATAATTTTCTTTTAATGGTTGATCTGTAATCACTTGCGTTTCTAATCCTGTCTTAGCTAGATCTACTTCCTCTTCTTCTTTTGGAATTTCTTCTTCCATTCTTTCTTCTTGAACTTTTTCCTTTTTTTCTAATTTATCCATATTTTTTATAGAACTAATTTGTGTTTTTAAGATTCCTTGAAGCATCGTATCTTCTGTTTGTTCTTTTTCCTGTTCTTCTATTTTTGTGTCTCCCTCTTTTATTTTTGCAATTCCTGGAATTACTTGTGAAAAACAACTTAGCATATTATTTTTAAAAATTAACTTTTCAACCGTTTTTTCTTGCTTTGTACTTTGGGAAAAGTACTGGCTAACACTTATTAGTATGATTAAAATCATTAACATGATGAAAAAATATTTTTTGATATCTTTCATTTTTAGTACAGTAACATTAAACATATCTTTCTCCTTGTCCAAAAGTGTCTTATCTATATATATATTCACTATTATCCTTCTTTATGACAAAAAAAACGGGAGAGCTTAAATGCTCTCCCGAAAAACGATCTATCTATGTCAAGAAAGGATTCCTCCTTTCCTTACTGTGTTATTGGAGTTTTTTATGCTGTCGGTCTAAGAATCGGAGCCTGTTCTATTACCTCTTCCATTTCCTCTGTCGAATCTTCCGGTTTAAGAATCGGTGGTTGTTTAATTTCTTCCTCTGTCTCCTCCTCACTTGCATCCATTGTTGTGGGTGTAATCAAGGGAGGATTATTGGGATTGTCGCTCCCCTCGCCATCGGGTTTAAGAATCGGCGGATTACTCGGATTCTCTTCCTCTTCCTCATCTGGTGTGATAATAGGTGGATTACTGGGATTGTCATCATCTGGTGCCTCAGGCCGAATCAACTCACTATTTCCAGGAGAACTTGGATTATCCCAAATACTCATAATTGCTTCCCTTGAAGCAACTTCTTCATAGTTTGGATCCGTAACAAAAACCAGTCGAACTACCCAATTCCCCTCATTTTTTCTATTATTTCCAATGAAATAATAATCCACAATTCCTTCTGGCATTCCATTTTTGAAATTAACAGAAAGACTATTCGTCCGATTGGGATTATAAGGAAAACTCTTGTTTCCATATTCGATACCAGATTCGTCAACAGATTTCTTTTTGACATTGATTGGTACATCAACAATTACCGTATTGTAATTTGCAGGATCAGAAGGCGTAAATTTTGCCTTTACTGTCTGTGGACCTGCATTTCCCACTTCATTTGTTAAGGACTCTACCAATGTCCATCCTGCTCCAAGCTGTGCTTGAATCACCGCCAACTTATCTTTAAAAGTGGCTGTTAATCCTGTCGGAATCGTATATGAAGGATCTGCCTTTACAACGATAACCTCTACCAAGATTCCTTTCACTACATTGAATCTTGTGGTGTCCTTTGGCGTGAATGTCGCCAAATGATATCTTTTTCCTACTTTTCCAACCTTTTCTGATCCTTTTTCCCAAGACCATCCTGTTGGAAGTTTTATTTCTGATACATTTTGTCCATATACAGCTGTCAATCCTTTCGGTACAGTGTATACAGGATCCTGTTTTTCAGGATCTGTTGGCTTAGACGGATCTGTCGGTTTTACAGGATTGGTCGGCTTAGACGGGTCTGTCGGTTTTACAGGATTCGTCGGCTTAGACGGATCTGTCGGTTTTGCAGGATTCGTCGGCTTGGACGGATCTGTCGGTTTCACAGGACTCGTCGGCTTAGACGGAACTGTTGGTTTCGATGCACCAGTCGGATCAGAAGGTCTCGTCTGGTTTGATGAACTGCTTGATTCTGATGAAGTCGTCGGACTAATAGATCCATCTGTTTTCTCTGTCGACTCATCACTTGTACTATCCTCTACCGAAGTAGAAGAAGACATTTCTTCTGTCGACTCAACGGTCTTACTTTCCTCCGCAACTATTTGTTCCGAAGACTTTTCATCTCCTGAGCCATCCTCAGAAACCATTCCGCTTTCTTCAAGCATCGCACCAGATTCCTCTCTTGCCGAGGATTCCTGATCCGCCTTTTTCTGCGGACAACCACACCATTTCAAAAGTGAAACGATGATCGCTATTGCCAGAAGAATTATAACTTTTATAATTCTTCTGTTTCTCCGTTCCTTGTTGTTTCCTTCCTGTTTCTTGTTGTCTTCTTCCTGTTTCATGTTGTTTCCTTCCTGTTTCTTGTTGTCTTCTTCCTGTTTCATGCTTTTTCCTCCTTAATAAAAATTTTCAATGTGCTACTTTTTGATCTATTAGATCGTTTATTTTAAATAGTGTACAAAATAACTCTGCCACTATTTTATCTATATAAAAGGTGCACTCCTACACCTGTATACATAATTATAAATCATTTTTCAAAAAAAGTCAAATTATCCCAAAATAATTCAACTTTCCAATTCCCCCCTATTTTATAGTATTCGCAATTGTTTTCGCTTCTAAATCAACCCTTATTTCTTCTCCAGTCTCCATATTTTTAATCGCCATTTTTTGCGTCTTAATTTCATCTTCTCCTATCACAATTACATAAGGTATTTTCAATTTATCGGCATACTTAAATTTTGCTTTTAACTTTTTATCATTTAAATAGATTTCTGTTTTAATTCCAAGGTTTCTTAATTCTGTTGCCAATTTAATTGGCTCTTCTAGATCCTCTATCATTGGTATGATTAATAATTCTGCAATAGATTTTTTCGTTGTTTTTATCAAATTCAGTTCATTTAATTGATAGAACAATCTTGTTAAACCTATGGATACCCCTACACCTGGTAGCTTTTTATCGGTATAATATTCTGCTAAATTCTCATATCTTCCACCAGAACATACACTTCCAATCTGTGGATATTCATCTAAAAAAGTTTCATACACAGTTCCTGTATAATAATCTAATCCTCTTGCAATCGTTAAATCCACTTTAAAATTACTATCCATTACTCCGAATAATCGTATATTTTTTACTACTTGTTTTAACTCTTCTACTCCTTCTTGAAAAATTTGACTTTCTATTTCCCAATTCTCCAACTTTTGAATTTTTTCATCAGAAGTCCCTTCCATTGTAATAAAGTTCATAATCTTATTCACAGCTATTTCATTTATTTCTAAATTGATCAATTCCTCTCTTACTGCTTTTTCTCCAATCTTGTCAATTTTATCTATGATTCGCAAAATAGAAGTTGCTTTTTCTTGTTGTTGTAGTCCTTCAAATAACCCATTTAATATCTTACGATTATTGATACGAATTGTAAATTGATCAAATCCTAATTCTCTAAAAATTGTATTGATAATACTTGGCAATTCGGCATCATAAATAATTCCTAGTTCCCCATCTCCTAAGATATCAATATCGCATTGATAAAATTCTCGAAATCTTCCTTTTTGTGGTCTTTCTCCACGATATACTTTCCCCATTTGATATCTTCGAAAAGGAAAACTTAAATTTCCATAATTTTTGGCTACATATTTCGAAAGAGGAACTGTTAAATCAAACCTTAAAGACAAATCATTGTCCCCTTTTTGAAAACGATAAATTTGCTTTTCCGTCTCTCCTCCTGCTTTTGCTAATAATACTTCTGAAAATTCAATAATAGGAGTGTCTAATGGCAAAAATCCAAATTTTTGATAAGTATTTTCTATTTTTTGTTTCATTTGATTAAATAATATTTGTTCTCTTGGTAATAGTTCCATCGTCCCTGTTAATGTTCTTGGTTCTGTCTTTTCCATATCTATTCCCTTACTTTCTTTTCTGATTTTTCTCGTTTTGAAGGCACTGGAAACTCTCCCAGTGCCCCCTCACCGCTAGTTGTTTTCTTTCATTAGGATGGTTTTCCCACCCACTTTGCAAGCTAAAACAACTTTGCCTTTTTCTGCCTTAATAACAGCTCGCTCACAAAAGAGATACTGGTCTCTTGCCATAGCAATGACACCTGTTTCATTTGCTCTTTTGGCAACTTGCAAAACAACTTCCTGAAAAGGAGAAATCACGTTATAAATCGTGAGTTTTCCATTCTGCCTTTTCAGTTCTACCTCATATCCTAACGCCTTTAATCCATTCTTCCGAATTGCTATTTTTTTTGCTTTTTTTGTTGCCATTCTTTCAGTCTCCTTTACAATTGCTATTTTTAGCTTGTTTCAACACATATTATACAATGATTTTCTAGATTTTTCAAGTTACTTTAAAATAATTTTGGCTTTAACTCCAAATAAATTGGTTTTTCCTCTTTAATCATTGCCATCATTCCATGTCCGAGGATAAAGAATGGTTTCTTCTGGCAGTGTCATAATTTTTTCTACAATGGATTGGATAATATCTTCTCGATTAGAAGTCGGTAAGTCTGTTCTTCCCCAAGTTCCTCTAAAAATAGTATCACCCGAAAACAGACACCCTTCTTTTTCACAATAAAGACTTGTACTTCCTTTTGTATGTCCTGGTGTATGTAAAACTTGAAATGGTAAATTTCCTAAATGGATCAAATCTTTGTCATCTAATCTAGAATCTGCTTCTAGTTCAATCTCTCCTAATCCAATATAAGGAGATAAATTAATTTGAGGATCATTTAATCCTTCACTATCTTCTCGATGAATCAATATTTTACCACCACATCTTTCTCTCAGTGGCATAACTCCTAAAATATGATCTCCATGACAATGTGTTAAATAAATATATTTTAATTTCCCTCCTAATATGCCGGATCAATTCTTCAATTTTCTCTACTTCTCCTGCTGGATCAATTACCATTACTTCTTTTGATTCTTCTTCTAATAAAATATAACAATTAGTTGGATCTCCAATCCATGTCCTGATTTTTAGTTCTTTTAATATCATTTTTTCCTTTTTACCTCATATACACTATCTACTTTTCGAATTGCCTTTTGTACTTTATTTAATTCTTCCAAATTTTCTATTTCTAATGTAATCTTCATAACTGCAATTTTTTCTTTTGTTGTTTTCGTATTAACTCCTAATATTTTTGCTTTTGTTGTTCCAATTTCTTTTAATATATCTAATAACAACCCACTTCTATCATTTGAGTATACTTCAATATCTACTTGGTAAGATACTGCATGTTCATCATACCATTCTACATCAATCATTCGATTTTCTTCTGAAAATAGATCTCCTATATTAACACAATCTTTTCGATGAACCGATACTCCTCTTCCCTTTGTAATATATCCTATTATTTCATCTCCTGGAAGTGGATCACAACATTTAGATAATTTTACTAAACAGTTGTCAATTCCTTTTACAATTACTCCTGAATTTGATGTTTTTGGTTTTCTTTGTTTTGCTTTTGCTAATTCCTCTATTTTCGCTTCTATATTTTCTTCTTCATGTTCTTTTCGATATTCTTGCAACATTCTAGCAATAACTTTTACTGATGAATTTGCTCCAAATCCAACTGCTGCATACATTTCCTCTAATGATTTATATTTATATTTGTCAAGCATAGGAGTAAGATATTCATTTTTAAATAAATCTTCATGTGTAAATCCTATTCTTTTCAACTCTTTTTCAATTAATTCTTTTCCCTTTTCAATGTTTTCCTCTTTTTGTGCTTTTTTAAACCAACTTAAAATTTTATTTTTAGCAGTGGTACTTTTTACAAACTTTAACCAATCTCTACTTGGTCCTTTGGTATTGTCTGATGTCATAATTTCAACAATATCTCCACTTTTTAAAGTGGTTATAATCGGCATCATTTTACTATTTACTTTACATCCTGTCATATGGTGTCCAATTTCTGCATGAATCGTATAAGCAAAATCAATCGGGGTGGCTCCTCTTGGTAATACTTTAATTTCTCCTTTTGGTGTAAACACATAGACTTCATCTTCAAATAATTCTGTTTTTAAAGTATTTAAGAATTCTTGTGGATCTTGCATTTCTTTTTGCCATTCTAAAGTTTCTCTTAACCAAGCCAATTTGTCTTCTTCTACTTTGACTGAAGTCTTTTTTCCAAAATAGTTAGCCTCTTTATAAGCCCAATGAGCAGCAATACCAAATTCTGCAATTCGATGCATATCCCAAGTACGAATTTGCACTTCAAATGGAGTTCCTTTATCTCCTAATAAAGTGGTATGAATGGATTGATACATATTGGGTTTGGGAACTGCAATATAATCCTTAAATCTTCCTGGCATTGGATTATACATTTCATGCACCACTCCTAAAGCTGCATAACAATCTTTAATAGAATGAACTAAAATACGTAAAGCAAATAAATCATAAATCTGATCTAAGGTTTTATTATCTCGCTTCATTTTTCGATAAATACTATATAGATGTTTGGCTCTTCCGTGTTACTTCTGCTTCTATCTTCTGTTTTTTCAATTGAAAACGAATATCTTCCATGATTTTTTCAATAAATTTCAATCTTTCTTCTCTTTTTTTATTGATTCCTTCTACTAAATCATGATATTCTTCTGGCTTTAAATATTTAAATCCTAGATCCTCTAATTCCCATTTAATAGAATACAAACCTAATCGATTGGCTAATGGTGCATATAATTCCATTGTTTCTTTCGCATTTGCAATTTGTCTTTCTCTTTTTAAATATTTTAAAGTTCTCATATTATGAAGTCTATCTGCTAGTTTTATTAAAATAACTCGAATATCTTTTCCCATTGCCAAAAACATTTTTCGATAATCTTCCACTTGTTGTTCTTCAATTGAAGCAAATTGTACTGAACCTAATTTGGTAACTCCTTCTACCATTTCTGCAATTTCTACTCCAAATTCACGACGAATATCTTGATCGGTCACTTCTGTATCTTCTACTACATCATGTAATAAAGCAGCACATATAGTGCTATCATCTAATCCTATATCAGCTAAAATATAGGCGACATTAAGAGGATGAATAATATACGGTTCTCCTGAACGTCTACATTGTTCTCCATGATTATGATTGGCATATTGAAATGCTTTCAATATTAATTTATGATCTACTTTTCTAGCATGTTCTTTTCTTTTACTGATCACTTCTTGAATCGTTATTTTCTTTTCTTCTGCCAACTTACTACTTCCCTCCCTTCTTCATTTTTTTATAAAGATCGCATTATATCCTTGATATTAATTTGTAAGCTATCTACTCCGATTAAAGCTATTGATTTCTAAAACACCTACCACATCAATTTTATCTCCAATGCGATATTCTTCTGCTAAATTTCCTAAATTAAATCCAATAGCATTTATAATCGTGCTATTATCCTTTAACGTTAATTTTAAATGTTTTCCTTCTGATAAAGCTCGAATGGAATCAATCTTCAAATTTTTAAATACAAATACTGGCATTCGATTCCCTTCACCAAAAGGTTCTAATTGTTTTAAACTTTCTACCATATCTTTATTAATATCTTTTATTTCAATCTTACTATCCACTTGAATGACTGGTATTATTTCTTCAATATGAGCTTCTTCTGCAATTTTTTCAAATTTTTCGCGAAATTTCAAAAAGTTTTCTTTTTTTACTGTAATTCCAACTGCCATACTATGACCACCAAATTTTTCTATGGTGTCCATACATTGCATCAAAGCGTCATGTAAGTCGAATCCTGGTATACTTCTTCCAGAACCTTTCCCCACTCCATTTTCTTCAAAACTTAATAAAATACTTGGTTTAAAGTACATTTCTGTTATTTTAGAAGATACAATTCCAATCACTCCATGATGCCAATTCTTTCCTCCTACTATAATGCTATTTCCTTCCTTTAAATGTTCTTCTTCAATTTGTTTTACTGCATTTTCAAAGATATTTTTTTCGGTTTCTTGTCGAATGCGGTTATGTTCATTTAACCTTTGTGTTAGTTCATTTACTTTATGATAATTTTTGGATAATAATAGTTCTAGTGCTTCTTCTGCCTTTCCCATTCTTCCACAAGCATTAATTCTAGGAGCAATTCCAAAAGAAATACTATTAGAATCTATCTTCCCATAACCAGATGAATGGATAATAGATCGTAACCCTATATTTTTTGTTTGACGAATTAACATTAAACCTAATTTAGCAATCACTCTATTTTCATTTACCAAAGGAACTATATCTGATATGGTTCCTACACATACAATATCCAAATATTTTAGATATTCCTCCTCCTTCAAACCTAGTTGGATTCCAATTGCTTGGATTACTTTAAAAACAACTCCTACACCTGCTAATTCACGAAAAGGATATTGACTATCTTTTCTTTTATTATCTATCACCGCTAATGCTTTTGGTAATTCATTTCCTGGTTCATGATGATCGGTTACAATGGTTTCTATCCCTAAAGAATTAGCATAGGCAATTTCCTCCACTGCTGAAATTCCACAATCCACTGTAATCATTAATTGACAACCACCGAGAAGCAATTTTTTTTATGGCTTCCTGGTTTAATCCATAACCTTCCTCTAATCGATTTGGAATATAAGTATCTACTTCTAATCCTCGATCTTGTAAAAAACTCTTTAATACTGTTATACTAGTAATTCCATCTACATCATAGTCCCCATAAATAGTAACTTTTTCTTGCTTTTCAATTGCTTGTATCATTCTTTTTACTGCTTTTTCCATATCCATGATGAGAAATGGATTGTGAAAATCGTTTCTAGTAGGTTCTAAAAACAAACGTATTTCTTCTTGTTCTGTGATATTTCGATTTACTAAAATGGTGGCTAACAATGAATTTATTTGATATTTTTCTTGTAACTCTTTTATTTTTCCTTCATCATTTTCATAAATTTGCCATTTTTTGTTCATATTCCTCTCCTAATTTATAATTTTCTTTTATTCTATACTATTTTGTTGTTTTTTGAAAGCTTTTTCTAAAAATTTCAAAAAAAATACGTACATTTTCTGCCCGCCCTAGTATTTTTTGCTTTTTTTGTTTCCTATAAAGCTACTATTTTATTCCTACCAAAAAACCATAATGATTTTTTTATGGTTTTCAATAACTACTCCAATTATTATAACTCTCTCTGTTCTTTCTTTATACTTTTCTACTTATATTTTATCCATTCTTTTTTCTTGTACCAACTATATTTTTCGTATCAACAGTGGATACCTTTTTTGATTTTTTTCCGCTAAAATTTAAATAGAAAAAGAAAGGATCTATGACTTATGTATCAAAGTAGTAAGTACAACAACAAATTAAATGTATCTAGCAACAAAATTAAAGAATTAAGAATGAAAAATCATCTATCTTTATCTGGTTTATCTACAAAATTAGCACTGATGGGAATTGACATTTCAAAGCCCTCTTTGCATAAACTAGAAACTGGACAACGAATTTTAAAAGATTATGAATTATATGGTTTATCTCACATTTTTAAAGTTTCTATTGAAGAACTTTTAGATGATTTTATTACGGAATTAAAAAAGGATGATGTTGTTTAAAATCTTAATTTTAAAATCTTTTTTTCTTTCTCTCTATTTTTTAACCTCCATTTAAATAAAACCTATTATATTCCATTTATTTTTTCTCTTTTTTCTCTTTCTTAATAAATTCAAAAACTTTGTCAAATTTACTTGAATTTCTTTTCTTTTTAGTATAAGATAGGAAAGAAAGTATGAGATTACATAGGAGGAAGAGAATGCCAAGAAAAACAAAAGAACAAAAAGAATTAGAAAAAGAAGCAACTTTAAAAAAAGAAACTACCAAAAAAACTACATCTAATCCCAAGAAAAAAGCAACTACTGTAAAAAATGCGGTAGAAAAAAAGAAAAGTTCTACTTCCAAAAAAGTAGAAAAAAAAGAAACTTTAACAAAAAAGAATATAGAAAAAAGAGGTACTACCAAAAAAACAACAACGAAAAAGACAACTAGTACCAGAAAAGCTACCTCTACCAAAAAGAAAAAAGTAGAAATCGTAGAATATTATGACTTACCTTATCGATACAATCAAACCATTATAAAAGTTTTGGCACAAACTCCTACTAATTTATTTATTTATTGGGATATTTCGGACAAAGATAGAAAAAATTTTGAAAAACAATATGGAGATCATTTCTTTCAAATAACCAAACCTGTTTTAATTGTACACAATGATACTTTGGGTTACCATTTCGAAGTAGAAATTAATGATTTTGCCAATAGTTGGTATTTACAAGTTGCAGATAGCAAATGTGATTATAGAATTGAACTTGGTAGACGTCCTATTGTAAAAACTGAATCATGGAAAGAAGATTATATCTATGTTACTACCTCAAATGAAATAGAATCACCTAATGATAGAATTTTATTGGATCCAAACCAGAAAATGGTTTATTTTCGAAATATCAAAACTGGTAAACAGACTCAAAAAACTTTTACTTCTATTTCCTTTCTTAGAAATATGGGAAAATTTAATACTATTTCTGATTTCTACAAAACAATCTATCAAGATGAAAATATAGAAGAAATTTTTGACTTATCTAACCCTTCTTCTGGAACTTTTTCATCTCAATTTAAATAAAAATTTAAAATATAAAGTGGGCTGATATGCACCGTTTCAGCTCACATTTTTAGTAACAAAGGAGAACTTTAAAATGCAAGAAAAAAAAGGATATGTAAGTTTCGTTCTTCATGCCCACCTTCCTTTTATTCATCATCCAGAAAGTGATGATTATTTAGAAGAATCTTGGCTATTTGAAGCAATTTCAGAAACTTATCTTCCCCTACTAACTAATTTTCAAAAACTAGTAGAAGAAAAAGTAAATTTTAGAATTACTATGTCAATGACACCTCCTCTACTTTCTATGTTAGATAATAAATTATTACAAAGAAAATATA
>CASAUJ010000010.1 GCA_949118805.1 uncultured Clostridia bacterium
CATGTACTTTTTCCCAAGTAATTTCTTGATGTAAAAATTCATTTATTTCATCTTCTACTTTTTGTTGATATGGTGTTAATTCAACCTTGATTTCTTTGTTCCAATCTATATCTTGTAACCAAAATGCTTTGAATTTGTTCCAAAATCCTACTTTTGTTGGAAGATTACTACCAGCTTGTCTAATTGTACCAGCATTTTTTAGTGGTGTTTGTTCTTCACTTCCCATATTTTTTAGTTCTACTCCTCCAAATACTCCTGACACATTGTTTCCTTCTCCTAAATCTGCCATTTTTATTTCCTCCTTCGTGTTTTATATACATTTACTGTTTTATTTATACTATATAATTTTAGATTTAGCAAGTGTTTTAATTGATTTTAATATTAAATGTTTGTTACGCATTTGTTACGTTTCTGTTACATTTTTACTTTTCTACTATTATATGGTTACAACAACTTCTTACACATCTTGTTTTTGTTATCTGGTTTTCCAAATTTTCTTGGCTTTTTATAATTGTTAAAATATAATTTTTTGTATGCCCTTGATAAAATCCATTTTTTTCTTCTTCCCAAAGGACTTCTATTTCTTCTCCTATATAGTTCTTGTTGTACTTCTCCTGATTTTCATCTGATAATTTTATTAATCTTTCGCTTCTTTCTTCTTTTATTTTGCCATCTATCTGCCCTTTCATTTCAGCTGCTTTTGTTCCTTTTCTTGGAGAATATTTGAAAATATGCATTTTGTAAAATTTGATTTCTTTTAGAAATTGATAAGTTTTTTCAAATTCTTCTTGTGTCTCTTGTGGAAATCCAACTATAATATCTGTTGTTAAAACGACATCTTTGTAATTTTCTCTTAGTCTTTCTACAATTTCTCGAAATTGCTTGGTTGTATATTTTCGATTCATTCTTCCCAATGTTTCATCACATCCACTTTGTAAAGAAAGATGAAAATGATGGCATATCTTTTCTAATTTAACCAATCTTTTTACAAAGTCTTCTGTGATTAACAGTGGTTCTATGGAACCTAAGCGAATTCTTTCAATTCCTTCTATTTGATTCATTTCTTCCAATAAATCAATTAATCCATAGTGATTTTTAAAATCTTTCCCATAGGATGCTAAATGAATTCCTGTTATCACGACTTCTTTCAAATTATTTTGTGCGATTTTTTTTATTTCTTCTATCACTTTTTCTGGTTCTCTACTTCTAACCCTACCTCTCGCAAAAGGAATAATACAATAAGAACAAAATCGATCACAACCATCTTGTACTTTTATCACCGCTCTTGTTTTTTCTGTATAAGTTGTTTCTCCTAATTCCACATACTCTTTCTGATTCATAACATCTTCCATTCTATTTTCTTTTGTCTTTTCTTTTTGGTAGTTTTCTACTCTTTCAACAATTTCCTTTTTCTCATTATTTCCTAATGCTAGATCAATTTCTGGCATAGCTTCTATTTCTTCTTTTGCTACTTGTACATAACACCCACAAGCTACTACAATAGCCTCTCTATTTTGTTCTTTTACACGTCTTAACATTTGTCTTGATTTTCGATCTGACATATTGGTTACCGTACAAGTATTTACAATATAGATATCCGCTTTTTCAGTAGCTTCTACAATTTCATAATTGTTTTTCATAAATTTTTGTATCATACTATTGGTTTCATATTGATTCACTTTACAACCTAATGTAATAAATGCTACTTTTTTCATTTTTCTTCTCTCTTTTCTTCCCTTTATTTGTTAAAAAAACATCCTAAAGAGGATGTTTTTCAACAATATTTCTAAATCTCTTTTTAAAATCCTAACAATTTATGATTATTATTTTCCTTTTCCTTCTAACGCATCTAAATTATCCAAAGCTTTTCCTGTCCCTAATGCAACACAAGATACGGTATCTTGTGCAATCATAACATTAATTCCTAATTTATCTTGTAAAAGCTTGTCCAACCCATCCACTAAACAACCTCCGCCTGTCATATAAATTCCTTTATCACTAATATCTGCTGCTAATTCTGGTGGTGTCCTTTCTAATACAGAATGAACGGCATCTACAATCATCATAGCTGGTTCAATCAAAGCCTCTAGCATCTCACTTGAACGAATAGTAATTGTTTTTGGAAGTCCTGTCATTAAGTCTCTTCCTCGAATGTTCATTTCTACATCTTGTATTTTGGGATAAACACATCCTATGGTAACTTTCAAGTCCTCTGCTGTTCTTTCTCCTATCATAATATTATGTTTTTTCTTGATATATTTTACAATGGCTTCATCCAATTTGTCTCCTGCAACTTTAAGGGAAGTATTAACCACTGATCCTCCTAAAGAAATAACGGCAATGTCAGTAGTTCCTCCTCCAATATCTACTACCATATTTCCACATGGTTTTGATATATCAATTCCTGCTCCAATGGCAGCTGCAATTGGTTCTTCAATTAAGTAGACTTTTCTAGCACCAGCTTGGGAAGCTGCATCAATGACTGCTTTTTTTTCGACTTCGGTTACTTGTGAAGGAATACATATCATAATTCTAGGTGCAAAGAGAAATTTTCCACAAACTTTATTAATAAAATGTTTTAACATTTTTTCTGTTACTGTATAATCTGATATTACCCCATCACGTAATGGTCTTGTCGCTACAATATTACCAGGTGTTCTCCCTAACATTCTTCTTGCTTCTTGTCCTACTGCTAATACTTCACCTGTATTATTATCAACTGCTACAACAGATGGTTCTCTTAATACAATTCCTTTTCCTTTTACATAGGCGATTACTGTTGCTGTTCCTAAATCAATTCCTATATCTTGCCCAAATTTAAACATTTTGATCTTCCCTTCTTGTCTATATTTCTCTCTTATTACAATTTCGTTACAATTATATTACAAGCTTTTCTATTTAGCAAGGGTTTTCATTGAATTTTTTTATTTTTTGTATTATAATATTGATTGTTAGTATTAAGATTAAGATACCAATATTTTATTGTTAAAATCAGATATAGGAGGAAATTATGTATAAATTTCAATTTTTTTCAAAAAGTGAAACAGATACAAAAAACTTTGCTAAATCTCTTGCTTCTCTTTTAGAAAAAAAAGATATCGTTGTTCTTACTGGTGATTTAGGTTCTGGTAAAACAAAGTTTACAGAAGGTATTTTGAGTTATTATGGATTAGAAAATGAAATTTCTAGCCCTACTTTTACCATTGTAAATGAATATCAAAAAAATGATATTATGATTTTTCATTTTGATGTTTATCGTTTAGAAGATTCTACTGAATTCTATGAAATTGGTGGAGAAGAATATTTCGAAAAAGGGATTTGTTTAATTGAATGGGGCGAATTAATAGAAGATGTTTTACCCAAGAATCTCCTTCATATTACCTTTGAAAAAGATTTTTCTGATGAAAAAGCAAGAATTTTAACAATATCTACAAATATAAAAAAATGGGAGGATTATTTTGAAAATATTAAGTATTGATACAGCTAGTAATATCTGTGGTGTTTCTATTTTAGAAGATCATCATTTAATTGTAAAACTAGACCAAGATACTGGTCGTACTCATTCTGAAAATTTAATGCCTATGATTGATCAAGCTTTACAACAAGCTCATTTATCTTTAAACGAAATCGATTTATTAGTTTGTGATAAAGGTCCTGGTTCTTTTACAGGCATTCGTATTGGAATTGCAACTGTAAAAGCTTTTCAAGACTGCTTATCCATTCCTTGTGTTGGCGTTAGTTCTTTAGAATCTCTCGCTTATTCTATTTCACAAGGAGAATTTATTGCTAGTATCTTAGACAGTAAAAATAATAACTGCTATTTTGCACTTTACCAACGAAAAGATGCTCATTATATGGAAGTTCTTCCACCCACTGCTACAACAATTGAAGAAGCCATGTGTTTTGGACAAAAAATGATTCCTTCGAATGTCTCTGTTACTTTTGTAGGAGATGGTTCTATTGTTTTTCAAAAACAAATTGAGCAAAACTTCAAAAACAATTGCATTTTTGCCCCTTCAGAAAATAATATTTTAAATTCTTATTTTGTAGGATTAAGCGGATTAGATAAATGGAAAAAAAATGAATTAACTGATGTGTTACCTCTATATTTAAGAAAACCACAAGCACAAAGGCAATTAGAGGAAAAATTTAAAAATATGCAAATTACACCTATGCTATTAGAAGATTTTGTACAAATTTCAAATCAATTAACTTCTGATTTTGATGCTTTTTGGAGTGATCAAATTTTAAAAGAAGAGTTAAACGCTAAAAATTCTTATTATCTAGTTGCTAAATTTCGGGAAAGAAATTGTTGGTTTTGCTGGCATAAAAGTAATGCTAGAAGAAGCTGATATCATGAATATCGTTGTTAAGAAAAACTTCCGAAACCAAGGAATTGGATACCAGCTATTAAAATCTCTGATCCAATTAACGAAAGAAAAAAATTTACATACTCTAACTTTAGAAGTAATGGAAGAAAATTATCCAGCTATTCATTTATATAAAAATTTTGCTTTTAAACAAATTGGAATTCGAAAAAATTATTATCAAAATAAAAATGCTCTTATTATGAAATTAGAAATATAGGCATGTGCAATGGGGACGTTTCTTTTTTCACATCAAAAATGATGTGAAAAAAGAAACGTCCCCATTGCACATGTCTTATATGTCATACCATTCTAATTCCCAATCTGCAAGAATTACAGTATCTCCTTCACAGACTCCCATCTCTTTTAGCTTTTGTTCAATTCCCATATTTTTCAAACTTTTTTGTAAATAATGCATAGACTCATTGTCTTCAATATTAACTCTTCCCATTAATCTTTCCACTGCTTTTCCAGATACTATAAAAATACCATCTTTTTCTTTAATTGTCCATTGATCTTGTTTTTCTTCTAATGTATATACTACTTTATCTTCTATTTCAATTAGTTCTTCTTTTGGCAATATTTTTAATAATTGTACTATATCATCTATCAATTTTTCTATTCCTTGTCCAGTTGCAGCAGATATTTGATAAACTGGCATTTTTTCTTTTTTGGCTAATTCTTCTATTTCCTTCCATGTATTTTCATCCTGTAAAATATCTACTTTATTGGCTACTATGATTTGCTTACGAGTTGATAATCTTTCGCTATACTGCTTTAATTCTTTATTAATAGCATAAAAATCTTCTATTGGATCTCTACCTTCTTGCCCTGATACATCTAAAAAATGTAATAACAATCTTGTCCTTTCTACATGTCTTAAAAACTGTATTCCCAATCCTACTCCTTCACTTGCACCTTCTATGATTCCTGGAATATCTGCTAAGACAAAACTATTTCCATCTTTTGTTTTTACCACTCCTAAATTTGGCACTAAAGTTGTAAAATGATAATTTGCTATTTTAGGTTTAGCATCTGTTACTGCTTTTAAGAAAGTAGATTTCCCTACATTAGGAAAGCCTAATAAGCCAACATCTGCTAACAATTTTAATTCTAGTATAATCTCTTTTTCTTCTCCTTTTTCACCATCTTCTGCAAAATGTGGTGCTTGTCTAGTAGAGGTTTTAAAATGGGAATTTCCCCTTCCCCCTCTTCCTCCTTTTAAAATTAATTCTGTTTGATTTGCTTCTGATAAATCTGCTACTACTTTTCCAGTTTCGACATCTTTAATTACGGTTCCCATTGGTACTTTGATGTACAAATCTTCTCCATATTTTCCATTACAATGACTTCCACTTCCATTTTCACCATTAGATGCTTTAAATTTTTTATGATAACGAAAATCGATTAATGTATTTTTATCTTTATCTACTTGGAAATAAATGTTTCCGCCATTTCCACCATCTCCACCATCTGGTCCACCAGCTGCTACATATTTTTCTCTACGAAAAGTAACTGCTCCATTTCCGCCATCTCCCGATTTGATTATTATTTTAGTATAGTCTGTAAACATACTTTTCTCCTTTCATGTTTTTGAAAACAGAGAAAAAATTATCATGTAAAGTAATCTAATTTCATTGCTTTTTTTACTTTTCTCATAGTTTCTTTTGCTACTTCTCGTGCTTTCTTTGTTCCTTCTATTAAAATTTTATCTACTTCTTCAAGATGTGTCTCATAATAAGCCCTTTTTTCTCTAATTGGCTTCAATTCCTCTATAATATTTTTCGCCAATTGTTTTTTACAAGCTACACATCCTCGTTTTCCAGTTTTACATTCTTCACATACAGTTTTTATTTCCTCTTGGCTACTAAATAAATTATGATAATAAGATACCATACATATATCAGGATTTCCTAAATCATCTTTTTTTATTCGATTTGGATCAGTAACTGCTCCCATTACTTTTCTAGTTATTTCTTCTTCACAATCTGATAAATAAATTGCATTTCCCAAAGATTTCCCCATTTTTTCATTTCCATCTAGTCCTTTAATTCTTTTCCCACTTGATAATACTGCTTCTGGCTCCATTAAAACTTCTCCATAAATACTATTAAACTTTCTTACAATTTCTCTACATTGCTCAATTAATGGTAATTGATCTTCTCCTACTGGTACAATTTCCCCTTCAAAGGCTGTAATATCTGCTGCTTGACTTACTGGATATCCTAAAAAACCATAAGTTACACTTTCTCCAAATAACTCACGTTTTTGTGCAATTTCTGTTTTTACTGTTGGATTTCTTTCCAATCTAGCTATGGTTACTAAATTCGAATAAAATACTGTTAACTCTGCTACTTCTGGTATCATTGACTGAATATATATGGTTGTTTTATTGGGATCAATTCCAATGGAAAGATAATCAATTGCTACTTCTCTTACATTTTTCCTTACTTTTTCTGGATGATTAAAGTTATCGGTTAATGCTTGCACATCTGCAATTAGTATATAAGGATCATATTCTCCACTTTCTTGTAGTTCGATTCTTTTTTTTAAAGAACCAAAATAGTGTCCTATGTGTAATCTTCCAGTTGGTCGATCTCCTGTTAAGATTCTTTTTTTCTCCATGTTTCTTTCTCTCCTTTTTGTTTCTTATATTCTATTTTCCATTTTATCACATTTTTTCTTTTTTGTATAGAAAAGGCTAAAAAAAGAAACACTTTATTTTGAAGTAAATCCAAATTATTAGACCAAAAAGTTTAATATGGAAGGTTATTTTTATGTCAAAATACTCAAAAATAAATTTAAACAAGAAATTGTAGCGTTCTATTTAAATACTAATGGAGAATATAAAATAACAGCAAATTACTTTAATATTCCATTGTTTTCAACTGGTAAGAAAGTGAATAAAAAAATATCAAGAACATGGTTAATTAGAAATCAAAAAACTTCATATAATAGAGAATTTAAACAAAATGTATTAGAATATATTATTATAGTATTAAGAGGATAAAAGGCAAATTAAAAGGAATGATTCCTGTACCATACAGAATTCATTCCAAGGTTGTCTAGTAGCTACTCAAAAAATGTGCATTTTTTTGATTTCAATATATTTCTTTATTTATATTTTGGAAATATTTTCTTACATCCATCCTTATAATATTGTAATCTTCCCATATTCTTTTAGAGTGTAACATGGCTTTTGGTAGATGTAATATTGCTTGATACATACCTTTATTGGGCAATCACACATATTGTTAGCGCACCTCCTCGATACATGTAGGATTCGACCATATTGTTTGGATAAGATGCCTCCTGCGTCTATTCCCATAAATTCCCTGCTACATCATATAAGTTTTTCTTTTTATCTATCATACATTGTGTACATTTCTTTGTTTTATCTTAAAATCAATCTTCTACTAATTAAAGTTTTAGCTTTGATAGTATTTCGTTCTACCACAAAGCTACACGGCACCCAAGACTACGGTCAGAAAGAGAAGTCTCTCCATAATAACGACTAAAAACTAGAAAATAAGAGCCACGGTTGAAACAATGCCCTCCTCTATAAGCACAAGGATTACTAGTATTACCTGTATACTCTAAAGTCCATTCCCATACATTTCCTGCTAGATCATAAACTCCTAATACACTATTTCTTTCTGTTGCTCCCGTTGTTAATAATACAGATGAACTTGGCTTGGTATAACTTGAAGTTACCTCTATCCAAGAACCTACTCTTGTTGGTTCTGTTGTATATTTCCCTCTTGTAATCATAAATTCAATATTATTATAATTTCCCCAATCACTTGAATCTGTTTTCAATTTTGTTTGTCTCGCTTCCTTCGTTTCGCCTAATTCACTTCCCTTTTCTTCTATATATTTTAATACTAAATCCCACTGAATCCCAAACATTAAACTACTTGTTTTTCCTCCTGTTCTCAATTCTTCGGACTTTGCTTGTGCTTGTTCACAAGTGATAAAATTATAAGGATAGGCATCTTGTCGAATCACTGCTGTTACTAATTCATCATCTTTTGTATATCTAGGAGTTATTGTCCCTACTTCATATCTTCCAATATAAAATCCACCATTTTGATATACACTTTTTAGCATACTTTTCTTATGATCATTATATGCTTTTTCATCTGCAAATCCATGTTGTACTGCTGCATAAAAGGTATCTGTATAACCAGATTGTCTATATGCACTGGCATAAGTTTGTAAATCGATTTCTATTTTGGTATATTCTTCCTCTGTAAAATCTTTTATACCTAACCCTACTGTTTGATATACTTCCACCGTTCTTGGTACCTCAATCCATACCCATTCATTTTCATTTTTATCTGTCATAACAAGTCCTGTATCAATTGTTCCTTCTATTTTCTTTGCTCCTTCTGGTACAAATGGACTCGTTTCTGCTGTTGATGGAGGCGTTATCGTTCCCTCTACTTCTTCTCCTATTGTCACTTTTCCTTTTTCATCAATGGTTACTTCATAACTATCTATTACCACTGTAATTGGTAATTTTCCATTCGTATCCGTTATCGTTCCAATCTTTTCAATTTTCGCTAATTCTTCTTTTAATTCTCCTACATTCAAATTTCCATCTTCATCATAACTTCCCATCACTGCTAATTGTGCTTGTTCTCTTACATTAGCTTGATTCGTTTCATTTTTAGCAGTCATCGCTTTTCCAAGGATTCCCTCTTCTCCTGTTAATGTTGCAATACTCACTCCTGCTAAAATTAACAATACAATAATCGTAATCACTAAAGCAATTAAGGTAATTCCTTGGCTCGTTCTTCTTATTCTCCTTTTTAAATTTGTTATTTTTATCATATTTTTCTCCCATCTCTCTTTTGTTTCTTTCCCTCTTTGGTTATAATTTCTTATTTCTTCATAGTATATACATCATTTTTCTTTCTCTCCCTATTTTTCTTAACAAATAATTGATTTCTCAAGATACTTTACTACTTCTTAATATCATTTTTTATTTACTTTTACATTTTATCAATAATCCAAAATAGTGTCAACAGATTTACATATTTCGTTCCATTTTTTGAAAAATAAAAAAGTTGATATCCTAAACCTATATCAACTCAATTTTATAATCTAATTTCATTCTATATTAATCTTTTTATCAATAATATACTGTGGACGTTTCCTTGTTTCATCATAAATTCTAGCAATGTACTCAGACATCATCCAAATTGACAATAATTGCACTCCACTAAATAGTGTAATCGTAACCATAATAGAAGTCCAACCTGGTGTTAAATTATTTAATTGAAATAAATAAGAAAGCAAAGAATACATTAAAATAATAATAGACATTAGAATTGTTAAAATTCCTAATCCTCCTACAAATTTTAAAGGTTTTGTAGAAAAACTGATTATTCCATTAGAAGCTAAGTTCCACATTTTTGTAAATGGATATTTTGTTTTTCCTGCTTGTCTTTCTTGTCTTTCATAATCAAATGCTTTTTGTTTAAATCCTACCCAACTGAACAAACCTCTTAAAAATTTATTATGTTCTGGTAGCTGATTAATCACATCAACTACTTTCCTATCTACGACTCTAAAATCACCTGTATCTCGTGGTATTTCTATATCTGATAAAGCATTTAAAGTAGTATAAAACATCTTAGCTGTTAATAATTTAAATTTGGACTCCCCTTTTCTTAGTTTTCTCTTTCCATAAATTACTTCATTCCCTTCCTCCCATAAAGAAATCATTTCTGGTAATAATTCTGGTGGATCTTGAAGATCTACATCCATAATAGCCACTACCTCTCCTGTTACAAACTGAAGTCCTGCTGTCACTGCTTCTTGATGTCCAAAATTTCTAGAGAAACTAATTACCTTTACTTTTTCATTTTCTTGTGTTATTTTTTGTAATATTTCTAATGTTTTATCCTTAGATCCATCATTAATATAAATGATTTCATAATCATATTGTTCACACTTTTCCAATACTTCTTTTGTTTTGAAATAAGAGGTCCTTATGACCTCTTCTTCATTATAAGCTGGTATCACTATTGATATTTTTTTCACATTAACACATCCTTATTTTAAGGTTTATAATATAATTCTCCTAATGGTCTTTCTTCGTTAATTCTTTGAATCGCTTCTGCAAATAAAGGAGCAATAGATAAAACTGTCAAATTATCGATTCTTTTTTCTTCTGGTACAGGAACTGTATTGGTTACTACCATTTCCTTGATTCCTGAATTCTTAATTCTCTCAATTGCTGGTCCTGATAAAATACCATGGGTTCCTCCTGCATAAATTGCTTTTGCTTCAAATTTTTGTAATACTTTTACTGTTTCCATCATAGATCCAGCCGTAGCAATTTCATCATCAAAGATAATTGCATTTTTTCCTTTTACATCTCCAATTATAGTTCCAGCAATGGCTCTATCATCATTAGCATCTCTTCTTTTATCGACTAATGCAATTGGGCAATTAAAAAATTCAGAATATTTATAGGCTTTTTTTGAACTCCCTGCATCTGTTGCTACAATAACCATATCTTCTAATTGTTTTTCTTTAAAATATTCTTCTAATAAATATTCTGCTGTTAGTCTATCACAATTTACATTAAAATATGCTTGTATGGCTGGATTGTGTAAATCACAAGTAATCACTCTAGTAGCTCCAGCTGCTTCTAATATTTCAGCAATTAGTTTCGCAGTCACAGGTACACGAGGTTGATCTTTCTTATCGGATCTTGAATATGGAAAATATGGTAAAACTACATTGATATTTTTTGCTGATGCTCTTTTGATCGCATCAATTGTAATTAATAATTCCATAATTCTTTCATTTACTGGTGGTTGTGAAGTTTGTACAATATAAACATCTTTTTCTCTTACCGTTTCTAAAATTTGTACAAAGTTATTATCATTTGAAAATTTTTGATGGTTGATTTTTCCCATCTCAACTCCTAAACAATCACAAATTTCTTTTGTAAATTCTTCTGCGGTTGGACAAGCAAATATTTTAATATTCTTCATCTTTCTCTATCTCCTTTTCTATTTTTTACGTATCCTATCATATCATATTTTTTTTATTTTGTGTTATTTTTTTGCTATTTTTTGTATTTTTTTCTCTCATTTTGTCCGATTTTTAATCTTAATAAAAAAATTAAGATTTCATATCCTTCTTTTGATACAAAATCTTAATCCTTTTTAAAAATGTTTTCCTCTTGTTTTTTTCTTTTCGATTGGTTCTATTTCTTCCCAATCCTCCTCTTCTTCCTCTTCTCTTTGCTCCTTTAAATCGGCAAAAAATTCTTGATCTTCTTTTCTTCTTTTTATCATTACCGAACTCACTATGGTAACAATAACCAATAAAACAACTGCCACCCCAATTGCTAATAATACCCAATTATCCTTTAAAAATTTCAAAATAACATTTTCTTCTTCTTTCTCCTCTTCCATTTGTGGCAAAATCGTTTTGTTTACTAAAATAGTATAGATAACCGTTTCTTCTGTTTCTTCATCTTGTACTTCAATGGTAATGATATTTTCTCCTTCTTCTAAATTTTCATTGCCTGAAATGGTTACTTCTACTTTTTCTCGATTTGGAATTACTTTTAAAGGAAGAGTTTCTAAATCTTCTTTTAGATGAATAGTATATTCATAAAGATCCATTTTAAATTCAGGTTCTAAATAAATTTCATGATCTCCTTCCATTGTGATGGAAAGCAACCCCAGTGGTTCTTGTTCATTTTTATCATTATCATCATCCTTGCCCTCGTCCTCTTTTGATGGATCCACTTTTTCATTTGGTTCTTCTATTACATTGGGAATTACTGTCTGATTGGTATCGGCTTGTCTAGCAATTCGAATAATATATGTTTTTTGTGTTTTTCCATCTGGTGCAGTTACTGTGATCCTAATTGAATTCGTTCCTACTTGTAAATCGTTCGCATTTCCACTTACTACATATTTTGCCCCTGATGCTTGTACTTTTGCATATACTTTTACAGATGTTACATCATTTGGTACTGTTACGTTATATTCTGTTTTATCCGCTTTGAAACCAGAAAAGTCATATGGATTGATTCCTAAATTAGACAAATTAGCATTAGAAGAAAGAGTTGGTGTACTTGGTTTTTGCTGATTTCCCTCTCCGTTTGTTCCACCATTCCCCTCATTTCCACTTGCTACTACTTCTATGGTTATGGTTCGATTGACTGGCTCTTCACTAGAAGCATTAATATCTGTCATACCTCCTATTAAAGAAAAGGTATATTTTGTCCCTGGCGCTCCTGCTGTAAAAGTGATACTATCCGTTCCTGTTGCATTTCCATTTACATTGGTATATCCATAAATTGTCTTGGATTGTCCATTTCCTGAAAGAGTTACATTCCATGCCCCTGCTGTTACCGTTCCTGTTACTGTAACCGTTTGTCCTTGTGTAGGATTCATTGTACTAGCTGTTAAACTAGCTCCTGCTGCTTCTACTCTACTATTTTTTATAAAAATAATCATACTAAAAAATAAAATAATAAAAAATATTTTTTTGGCTTGCTTCACTTGGCTTTCTCCTTTTATATCTTAATATTAGCTATATGCAATAATTTTTTTTGTATTCCTAACAAATCAGCTGTGTCAATTTTTCCATCAAAATTCAAGTCAACTGCTTTTTTTATCGTTGCATCTGTTATTGGTGCAATATTTAATATATGTTTCTGAATCATTAATAAATCTGCTGTGTTAATTAATCCATCTCCAGTTAAGTCTCCTAATTTAACCACACTATAATTTTTGTTACTAATATTAATCGTTGCTCCAGTTGGTAAAGGATCCTTTTCCGCTATTGCTTTTCCATCTTTTGTAGCAGATATTACTGTATGTTTTGATTTTATATCTTTTAAGGTTGTCTCTGGCTCTGTTATCATATAACTTCCTTCTATTTTAAAATTATGACATTCTTGTTCATCTGGTTTTTGATTTCCTCCTGGTGGATTCGTATCACTTGGTTGATTTGGTACCTGATATACATCTTCTACTGTGTTAACAGGTGTCAAATAACTATTGGATACATAACCATCTTTTCCATTCACTCTCACTTTTGACCAACCTGTACCATTTTCATTATAATTTAACATCAAAACTGGTGTATTTCTCTTCAAAGATTCTGCAATTCCATAACTCGTACCAGGTCCTGTTCGTAAAGATACATTGTAATAATTAGAACTAATAAAATACAAAGTACCATCATTAGTTGTTAAATTACTTGGCAATTTAACATAGGCTGGCATATTTTTATAGATTGGTATGACAAAAGTCAATTCTCGATTTAGCCAATTATTGTTTAAATATTCATTAAACAACATTTCTGCCTGATTGGTAGGATCTTGTACATTGGTCATATATTGGTGCCAATATAACCCTGTTTCTTTATCATTTACTACATCAAATTTAAAAGTATATTTAGTATTTTGTCCTGCTTTAATATAAGAATTAGCAATTAACTTAGCACCTTCTACCAAAGCCTTTTGTGGCGTATTCCATCCTGCTTTTTGTGCATAAGCCAATCCTCTCAATGTATTACCTACTCCATCACTTGCTCCATAATTGAAGAAATTATAAGTGTTGGGATAAGAACTATTATTTCCTGAAATCATTCCTGGTAAAGCAGTTCCTTTTCCTAATTCCTGAAATATTTTTACGACAATACTTAAAGCATTTTCTCCTGAAGCTGCTGCTGCATCATATATCATTTGTGCATAAGATACTCCATTTACTTTTCCTGCTAAATAAGTCCCTTGTACTGCTTTTTCTATCTCTGATACAGATACAACTGTACTGTTAGATAAATCTAAAAATTGAAATATGGTTGTTTCTGTTAAAAAGTTTCTAGGATCTAAATAATAATTAACAATTCGTCTATGAGCACAATAATATCCTATATCTCCTTGTTGTCCACAAGGACAAAGCCAAGAACCATTACTTTTATAAATAGTATTTCTTAAACATTTATTTTCATTTGCAGTACTTGTTAGGTCATTCCAATCAATATCGGTATAAAAAGCTTTAAATTTCCAATTGGTATGTCCTGTATCTTCTACCAGTTTCTTAAGCATTTTTTGATAACTCTCAGGAAATGCTGAAATCCCATTATTGTTATTTCCATTCGCGTTAATTGTTACTTGATTATATGCTGCTTGTACTTCATTTGGAATTAAAAAGATTAAAAAATTTGATAAAATCGCTATTATTATCATCATTAAAATACAATGATGAAAAAAGATCTTTTTCATTTTCTTTTGCCTCCTATATATATTTCTTTTGTTTGAAAATTCGTCTTATTTTTCATCATAAGTATATCATTAATCTAAAAAAATAGTCAATAAATTTGTTTTAATTCCTTTTTTTGTAATATAATTGTAATATAAAACGGAATTAAGATTGCTTATTTCTTAATTCCGTTTTTTCTTTTTAATTTAACCACTCTGGATTTTCTAAATACCAATCAATTGTCTTTAGAATACCATCTTCAAATTTTGTTTTTGGATACCAACCAAGTTCATTTTTAATTTTCGTTGGATCAATTGCATATCGATAATCATGTCCTTTTCGATCTGCTACATGTTCTATCAAGTCTTCTGATTTTCCTAGTCTTTGTAAAATTAATTTTACAATTTCAAGGTTTCTTTTTTCATTGTGTCCACCAATATTATACCTTTCTCCTGCCACGCCTTTATGAAATACTAGATCAATTGCTTCACAATGATCTTCTACATATAACCAATCTCTAATATTTTTTCCTTCTCCATAAACTGGTAATTTTTCATCTTTTAATGCTAATTGAATCATATGTGGAATTAATTTTTCATGATGTTGGTAAGGACCGTAATTATTGGAACAATTGGTTACATTTACATTCATTTTATAAGTTTCTTTATAGGCCAAGGCAATTAGATCTGAACTAGCTTTTGAAGAAGAATAAGGGCTACTTGGTTGAATTGGTGATTTTTCTGTAAAATATCCTTCTTCTCCTAAAGATCCATAAACTTCATCGGTTGAAATATGAACAAATTTATTTTGACTGCCTTCTCCCCATACTTGTTTTGCAGCTTCTAATAAAGTATGTGTTCCTATCACATTTGTTTGAGTAAATACAAATGGATTTTTAATACTATTGTCTACATGAGATTCTGCTGCAAAGTGAATGACTCCATTTATTTGATACTTCTCAAAAATTTCTTTCATTTTTTCAAAATCACAAATATCTGCTTGTATAAAAGTTATCTTATCTTCTACTTTTTTTAGATTATTCTTATTTCCTGCATAAGTTAATTTATCTACTACTACTACATGATAATCAGGATATCGATTGGCAAAATACTCTGCAAAGTTTGCTCCAATAAAACCTGCTGCTCCTGTTACTAATACATTTTTACTCATTTTTATATTTCCTTTCTTTCTGAAGTTGAGAACACTTTTTTTATTTTTAAGGACTGTCCCCTAAATCCTTATTTTGAGGATTTAAAAGAGCGTCCCTTAAATCCCTCTTTTAAATAAATCACTCTTTTTTAATTCTTTTAGAGAAGGCCAATTAGCATCTTTTTCAGAAGTTAATAATTCTGACACCTTCATATTTCCTAAAGGCCATTCAATAGCAACATCAGGATCATTCCATGCCAATCCTCCTTCTGCTTCATGATTATAAATATCATCACATTTATAAGTAAATTCCGCTTCTTCTGATAGCACTAAAAATCCATGGGCAAATCCTCGTGGTATCATAAACATTTTCTTATTTTCTTCTGATAGAATAACCCCTTCCCATTTTCCATAGGTTTTACTATTAGGTCTTAAATCTACTGCCACATCAAATACTTCTCCTTTGATAACTCTTACCAATTTTGCTTGTGTATTTTCTTTTTGATAGTGTAACCCTCTTAGTACTCCTTTTTTAGATTTTGATTGATTATCTTGAACAAATTTATAATTTAATCCTATTTCTGCAAAATCTGGTTCATTATAAGTTTCCATGAAATAACCTCTATTGTCTCCCAATACAGTTGGCTCTATAATACATACTCCTTCAATTGAAGTTTCTATCTTTTTAAACTTTCCCACTTGTTTCCCTCCTTTTTTCTTTTGGTTCATTTATTACAAAGAACTATTTTCTTGTGCCATTTCTTTTAGGTATTTTCCATATTCTGTTTTTATATAATGGTCTGCTAGTTTTGATAATTCTCCTACTGTTATCCAGCCTTTTTGATAAGCAATCTCTTCTGGACAACAAACTTGTATTCCTTGTCTTTTTTCAATTGTCTGTACAAAACTTGCCGTTTCAATTAAAGCATCATGTGTTCCTGTATCAAACCAAGCCATGCCACTTCCCAATTTTTCCACAGTAAGTTTTCCACGTTTCATATATTCATCATTGACAGATGTAATTTCTAATTCTCCTCTTGCAGATGGTTTGATACTTTTCGCGATTCGAATGACATCATTGGTATAAAAGTACAATCCTGGTACCGCATAATTAGATTTTGGTTCTTCTGGTTTTTCTTCAATTGATACTGCTTTTCCATTTTGATCAATTTCTACCACGCCATATCTTCTTGGATCTTTTACATAATAACCAAATATAGTAGATTCTTCTTCTCTTTTATTAGCTCTTTCTAATATTTCAGGTAAATGAGAACCATAGAACATATTATCTCCTAAAATCATAGCTACATTATCATTTCCTATAAATTCTTCCCCTATAATAAATGCTTCTGCTAGTCCATTTGGTTTTTCTTGCACTTTATATTCAAATTTCATTCCCCATTGTGAACCATCTCCTAATAATTCTTGGAATACAACTACATCTCTTGGTGTTGATATAATTAATATTTCTTTAATTCCTGCTTCCATTAAAACAGAAATAGGATAATAAATCATTGGTTTGTCATAAACTGGCATAATTTGTTTTGAAATTGCAAGTGTCAATGGATATAACCTTGTTCCACTTCCTCCTGCTAAAATGATACCTTTTCTCTTTTTCATACTACATTTTCCCCTCTTCTTTTAAATATCTCTTTAAGGCATCCTCCCACTGTGGTACACTAACACCTTGTGCCAATAATTTTTCTTTTGATAATTGTGAGTTTTTCGGTCTTTTCGCTTGTGTAATTTTCATCTTTTCAATATATTGTTCTGTGGTTACTGGATTCACTTTACAAATAATTCCCACATCCTCAAAAATTGCCTTGGTAAAATCATACCATGTTGTATAGCCCTGATTAGTAGCATGATACACACCATAAGGTATTTTCTTTTCTATCGCTTCCCCTATTATATTAGCCAAATCTTCCGCATAAGTAGGAGAACCATGTTGATCTGCTACCACACTAATTTCATCTTTTGTTTCTCCTAAATTTATCATAGTTCTTACAAAGTTGTTTCCATCTCCATATAGCCATGCAGTTCGAAATATATAATATTTCTCCATATTAGCCTGTATCTGCTCTTCCCCATGTAATTTTGTAATTCCATATGCAGTTACTGGTGCTTTTGGATCTTCTTCCTGATAATCTTTTTCTACTTCTAAATCCCCACCAAACACATAATCTGTACTAATATGCACTAATACACATTCATTTTCCTTAGCCGCTTTTGCTAAGTTTCTTGGACCATCAGCATTAATTTTTTCCACAATCTCTCCTGCTGTCTCTGCTTTATCTACTGCTGTAAAAGCAGCACAATTAATAATATAATCTGGTTTTGTTTTATTCACAAATTCTAAAACTCCTATTTGATTTGTAATATCCAAATCTGCTACATCTGTACAAATCAATTCATTACCTTGCCCCAATCTTTTTCTTACAGATTTAGCAAGCATTCCATTTGCTCCTGTAATTAATATTTTCACATTAACACTTCCTTTCGACTTTTTCCTTGTTATCATATCATTTTAATTAGAAAAGCACAAGAGCTTTATCATTTTTTATGGCTAAAATGGGACAGGTTCGTTGTATCCATTTATGGCTAAAGTGGGACAGACACACCTTAGCCATAAGAATCCATTAAATTGTAAAATTATGTATAAAAACACACCTTTGTGATATGTTATTTCTATCATAAAAGGTGCGTTTTTCCTTATATATTAATATTTCCCATTTTCTCGATAAGTAATTTTCATAGAAAAATGGCTAAAGTGTGTCTGTCCCACTTTAGCCATAAATGGATACAACGAACCTGTCCCGCTTTAGCCACGCTTTTTATACCATAGGTTCATATCTACATTTCCTGTGATTCCTGCTACTGCTCCAGAAGATGTGTATTGCCACATAACGTAAGATCCTCCGTATTCACAAACATGATTCCATTGGGCAACCCATTTATCATATTGATCTAATAATGGATTTTTTAATGGTCCATTTAACCAACTTAAACTTGCATAGATTCCTGTCTGATATCCTTTTGCTTTCATAATGGAACAAAATTCATCGGCTACTTCTACTCCACTTTCATAAGGTATTCCATTTTCCACTTTATAGCCATCTGCATCTTCTATGTCTATCCAAATACCACAAACTGGTTTTTTATTTCCTATCAGTCTTAGGACATGTTCGGCTTCTGATCTAGCCCCTTCTCTGTCTCCTGCATAAGAATACAAGTAAACACCATAGGGAATTCCTATTCTTTCACATTCTTCCAAGTTTCTTTGAAACATTTCGTCATCTTGTTCTTCTACATTTCTTCCATAGCCACATCGAATAATTGCAAAATCAATTTTGGATTCTTTTACTAAATCCCAATTGATCATTCCATTATGTTGTGATACATCCATTCCAAGTAATGCACTTGGAAAGAAATAAAATCTTTGACTCAATCCTGCTAATTCATCTCCCAAAGAAGAAAAGGTTTTTATTGTAATAGTGTGTGATCCTGGTGCTAAGTTCTTTACTGGCACTATGGCAGAAAATCCTGGTGTTGGATTAACTTGTATTCCACCATATCCAGAAATAGCTCCAATAACATCTCCTCTTTCTGATCTTGTAACAAGATGGCTATAATCTCTTCCATCTACATATAATTTGACCGTAGCAATTGTTTCAGACATCTCCCAACCACTTACTTCTAAAGTATCTTCTTTAACATTTTTATTATCAATTGGCGTTTCGATATGGATTTTACCTTCATATTTTCTTACTTGAACTTTTGTTGATGCACTTCCTATAATTTCCCCTGTTTTAGAAGCTATTATATTAACTGTTACAGTATGGTTTCCATCTTTTACATTGGAAAGATCTAAATCCAAATCATAACCTGGTGATGGATTCATTTCTTTTCCCCCACAATCTTTAATCACATTAAATACATCATCTCTTACATATCTTGTTGCTTTCGCAATCACTTTATTATCTAATCTTACTTCTATGCTATCATTTTTATCTTCTGACAATGCCCAACCATTTACTTTCATAGATGTTTTAACTATTTTGTTGCTAATTGGCTGTTCAATTGCTAGTCTTGCATCATATTTATGTATTTTTATGATTCTACTTTGCTGTGCTAATACTTTCCCAAATCTTGAAATCAATCTTGCTGTAATGGTGTGATTCCCATCTTTTAAAGTTGTCGCATCAATAGTTGAAATAAAACCTTCTGTTGGATTACTTTCTTTTCCTCCATAACTAGAAACTATATTTTCTAAATCATTTCTTGCATATCGATTTACTGTTTCTTTTATTTTAGTCCCATCTACTAACACTTCTAATGTTGCTTTCTCATCTTCTGATACGACCCATCCATCTACTTTTATTTCTTTTTTTAACAAGGATTGTTCTTTTGGTAATTCCAAATTCATTCTTGTAGCAAAATTTCTAGATACGATAATCGTTCTGCTATTTTGTTGTATCACTTCTCCTGTGGAAGTCTCTATTTTTACGGTAATCGTGTGTTTTCCTTCTGATAATTTTGTAGCATCAATCTGAGCCTCAAAACCTGGGTTTGGATTTGCTTCTTTCCCCCCATATCCTTGTATGACTCTAAATACATCATTTCTTACATAACGAGTCGCATCCATATATTTTTTATGATCTACATAGATAGTAACATTGTCATTTTTATCTTCTGATAAAGTCCACCCCTGAATTATTAATTTATTGGTGCATGTTCGGTTCTCCTCTGGTTGTTCTAAATTCATTCTTCCTTCATATTTATGTATGTCAAACTTCTTGGAAGCAGTTGCTAACAATTCTCCTGCCTTTGTTCGAACATTAACAGTTATGGTATGTCTACCATCCAAAATTTTAGTAGTATTAATATCGATATTAAATCCAGGAGTCTTATTCGTTAGAACTCCACCATATCCTTTAATTGTATATAATACATCAGCTCGAATATATCGTTCGACTTTTTCAGATACTTTTTTGTTATCTAATAAAACTTCTATCACTGCTTCTTTATCTTCTGACATCATCCAACCATTTACTTTTACACTTGTTTTGGCTGTTGCATTTTCTCTTGGTAATTCTAAATTTAATAAAGTTTGATAACTTTTAGCTACTCTTATTGTTTTTTGCCCACTTGTCATTAACTCTCCATTTGATGCTCTTAACTCTACTGTAATAGTATGCAAACCATCTGGCAAATTAGCAGTATTCAGATCTAAATCATAACCTGGATTAGCATTTGTTTCTTTTCCTCCATAACCTGAAAAGACTCTAAAGACATCTGTCCTTACATAACGTTTTGCCTCTCCCATTATTTTTCCATCCAATTTTACAACTACTTTATCATTTTTATCGGTTGACAATGCCCAACCATTTATTTTTACATTTGTTTTAACTTCTTGCCCTTCCTCTGGTATTTCAACCGCTAATCGACAATCGTATTTTTTAACATAAAATATCTTATCTTCAATCGTAAGAACTCTATTTTGACTCGATACAATTCTAACAGCTACTACATGGATACCATCTTCTATATTAGATACATTCAATCTGTATTCAAACCCAGGTTTACGATTCGTTGTTCTCCCTCCAAATCCATGCACTGCTCTCAAAACATCTTCTCTCTCGTAACGATTTGGTGTTCCTATAATTCTTCCATCTAATAAAATTTGAAGATAGGAATTTCTGTCATCAGACATAGCCCATCCATTAATATTTACTTCTCCTTGTACTTGCTCATTTTGTCTTGGAACTTCTACATTAATTTTTCCCGTAGCTGCCATAACTTTATTGGATAACATCCCTAACACAAACATTGCTAATATTAGGATTCCAACTACTAACATCTTTTTTATCGCTTTCATTTGTTTGCACCCCTATTGTTTCACTTATTCTACCTTCATTATAGCATATCCTATTTTCTACTTCAAAAGAAAATTTTTCCATTTTATTTTGCCACTGGCAATTTGAAATTCATAATTAAAATTCCTACAATAACAATGGTTGCTCCAATGATTCCTTGTATGCTGATTTCTTCCTTAAATACCATTTTAGATGCTACTAAAGTAAGTACTTGTACAATTCCTGTTACAATTGGCATAATATAGCTTAAATCAAACATAACCACTACTCTGGTAAATAGTAAAAAACTGCATAAATAGCAAATTAATCCAATTAAGCTTACTGGACTAATTCCAAAGTTAAGATTTCCTTCTTGCATAGAAATACTACCTGGATTTCCACCCTTTTTCATTAAAATTAATCCTGATAAAGTAAGAATAATATAAATCACGATTAAAACAAATTGCATTGTCTTTCTACTCCTTTTTTTTGTTTCTTCCATTGGTATTTTCTCCTTTTTGATCCTTCCCATTGTTACCATTCCTAATTAAAATTTTGTTATGATTCATCCTGTTTCTGAATGGTAACTACCATTTAATATCTATTTTTAATTTACTTATCATAAAATTGTAAATTCCCATAAATATTCTAAATAAACCTGAGACATATACTTTCTTCATAATAGCTACTTTTGTATTAGAATGATGGCTAATACAATAAGAAAGTTTTAAATATTTTGATTTTCTCCAACTAGAAAAATTCGTATCTAGATAAGTTCTATTTTTCTTTAATTCTTCTTTAAAATTACTGGTCTTATCTGCTGAAATACGAAACATAAGAGAAATTCCAAAATGTAAAAATGTCATGGCATCTATTACTGGTAATAATTTTTTACCATTTTCATCTGTTTCATAAATTGCTTTAATTCTAAGCATAGCCTCTTGGGTTGCTTCCACTTGTTCTTTTTTTATGGTTGCCATGATAGAATCTTGTCTAACCATATAATAATACAAACTATCTTTAATAAAAGTTATTTTTTTTGTATTTAAATAGGCTAATAATAAGAACATCATATCATCAAAAATTCTAGGCGGATTGTCTAAATTTTTCATATTTTTTAATACTTCTGCCTTATATAGTTTGTTCCACAATGCTGTATTGATAGAAATAATATCTTCTGGATTGCTGTCCATATCGATTACTTTTCCCGCAAATTGTGTCATTTCCGTAGAATACACATGTCCTGTATCTACATCCATTCGATCAAATCCGCAAACTGAAATATCAGCATTTGTCTCTTTTGCTGCTTGATATAATTTT
Source organism: uncultured Clostridia bacterium (assembly GCA_949118805.1). Classification (GTDB taxonomy): domain Bacteria; phylum Bacillota; class Clostridia; order TANB77; family CAG-508; genus CAG-269. The sequence continues at coordinate 22,939 of CASAUJ010000010.1, forward strand.
TCTGCATAATCAGTGGCAATATAATCATCTGAATCAGTAAATCCGATGTATTCTCCATTTGCTTTTGCAATTCCATCAAAACGTCCTTTCCAAACCCCCTCATTTGGTTTATCAATAATGACAATATTTTTATCTGGATATTTCTCTTGATATTCTTTTAAAATATTAAGACAATTGTCTGGTGAACCATCATTGATACAAATAATCTCTACTCCATCTAAAGTTTGATTGACCAAAGAATCCATACTTCTATGTAAATACTTCTCTACTTTATATACTGGTACAATAATACTAACTTTTATTTTTTCGTTCTTCATTTTTTCTTCCTCTCATTTCAAAAATTCTTTACTTACTTCTAATGCTCTGGCAACTACTGCATCCATATTATAATATTTATACTCTGCTAATCTTCCTACCAAATGAATATTAGTAAATTGTTCTACCTCTTTTTTATATTGTTCATACATGTTCAAATTTTCTCCATTAATAATTGGATAATAAGGATCTAAGCATTTTTTATTATTCCCATCATATTTTAAAGGATATTCTTTTAAGATGGAAGTAGTCCCCTCTTTTTCTTGGTTTGTTAAATACTTAAATTCTGTAATTCTTGTAAATTCTTCTTCATTTGGATAATTTACAACTGAATTTGTTTGATAATACGTTTTTGGATAATTTTCAAATACTAGATCCAATGAACGATAAGGTAATCTTCCATATTTAAAATCTAATAATTCATCTACTGCTCCTGTAAAAATAATTGGACCTGTAAATTCTTCTTCCTCTACATATACTTTTTTAGTTTCAAAATCTAATCTTAACATTTCTGTAATGTTCTTATTTAATTTTATTTCTATTTTGTCACTGTCCAACATATTTTCAAATAATTTGGTAAAACCATCTTTTGGCATATATTGGATGCTATCTTTAAAATATCGATCATCATAACCAAGTACAACAGGAACTCTATTAATTGTTGATTGATCAACTTCTTCGATTGGAATTCCCCATTGTTTTGCTGTATAATGCACAAATACTTTTTCAAAAACAAACTCTCCAAATTCTTTAATCCATGAATCTTCATTTTTTATTAAATCTAAAATTGACACTTTTTCTTGTTCTGGATAAGCCTCTTTTAATTTTTCTTTTATTTTATCTGCTTTTTCTTTTTCAAATAGCATTTCTAATGAAGTAAAATTGAAAGGAATTGGTACTAGTTTCCCATCAATTCTTCCTAACACTTTATGTTCATAAGGATAAAATTCACTATATTGTTTTAAAAAGTCGAATACTTCTTGATTGTTAGTATGAAAAATATGGGGACCATATAAATGAATTCGAATTCCTGCTTCATCAAAGCATTCATACATATTTCCTCCTATTTGTGCCCTCTTTTCTACGATTAAAACTCTTTTTCCTTGATCTGCTACTTTCCTTGCCATTACTGCTCCTGCAAATCCACTTCCTACAATTAACATATCAAATTTACTCATCTTTTTACTCCTTTTCTTTTTTATATTCTTCTAAAGCAATATAATGATTTAAATTTTTTATTTTTTCATTTAAGATTGCAATTTTAATATTACTTATAAATGTTTCAATCAATAAAAATCCAATGACAACTAAAAACACAAAATTGACAGGTGCCATAAATCCTAATTGTTCTGATATCCATTCAATCGCATTTGAAAAAATACTCATCAAAATGAGAATAAAACTTCCAATGACCCAAATAATAGAATCTGCCACTCTCATTTTTGATTGTTTTACTCTTTTAATACATAAGATAAAAGACACCAGTGAGCATATGATTAAAATAACTCTTAAAGTAAGTGACATTTTATTTTCCTCCCTTTTTTCCCTTTCTTGTAAAAGCTCGAATAAAAATAATCGAAAACATCATGCTCAACATATATTCTATCGATTTAAAAGCATCAAAATAGCTTTCCCCAAATTCTCTTTCTGTCATTTCTACTTGTATTTCCTTTATTTTCATTTGCTTTTTCAACATATATACTAAAGTATCAGGTTCTGGTGTTAAACTACTATTCTTTACAAATTCTTCAATTGCCTTTCGATTATAAGCTCTCATTCCAGATGTTGGATCTTTAATGGTTTTTCCTGTTACTACTTTTATGGCTAATTGAATAATATTACTTCCTAACATTCGAATAGACATTGGTTTTTTGGAAGTTACAAAACGAGATCCAATCACAACATCATAATTTTCTTTTTCAATTCCTTTTACCAATTCTTTTATATATCTTGCACTATGCTGTCCATCCCCGTCAAACTGAATGGCTATATCATAATCCTTTTCCTTCGCATATTTCATTCCTATTTGAATTCCACTTGTTAGTCCATAATTAATTGGTAATGAAATAACATGAAATTGATTTTTTTGGCATACTTCTTTGGTTTGATCTTTGGAACAATCGTTGATAATTACATAATCATATTCTTTTGCATTTTTTTGTAAATCTTCTATTGTTTTTTCTATATTTAATGCTTCATTATAAGCTGGTACAATGACTATTACTTTCATTTTTCTTTCCTTTCTCTTTATATAAAAAACTGTATTACACTACCAATAGCAGAAAAATTAATAATACTAAACAAAATAAGATAGATTTCTTTGATATGTTTTATTTTAACACAATTTTCCTTCATACACAAACATAAAAAAATTAAAATCCCAATTGGAATAAAATATCTGCCTTGTACCCCTACGATAATCCCTGTCCCAACTTCTGTCCATCCAATATACATGGCAGTAAATACAAGTAAAATAATTCCTATTGCAATACACAAAGTCACGATTCTTTGTTTTCCCTGAAAAGCTATTTCATGATTCTCTACCCAAGCGCTACTAACTAGTAAAAACAAGGCCAATAGAATAGAAAATTCAGAAACTTGTATATCTTGCCATCCAAGATTTAATCCTATCATATCCCATAAATAGGTTGTTCCCATTTGATCTAACGTATGATTAAATGTTTTAGCATATTGGACTGGTTGTGACAAAATATTCTTTATTTGTTCTGTTCCATTGATATTTCTTTCTTGTACATATTGTCTCTCATCTTGATATTTAGTTTGATAGAAATACCACATGATTCCTAGTAAAACAGACAAAATAATACTGGATACTAACAATAAAATTTTAGTTTTTTTGGCTATCTTTTTATTAAGCATTAAAAAGAATAATAAAAAAACAATTGGTAAATATACCACTTTAGCAACAGCTAGAAAAGCACTTGCTCCTAAAATCATTCCAATTTCCCTTTTCTTGATACTTTCTGCTTTAAATGCTAAGTATAAAACATAGGCAATAAAGAAAATAGCAATCGCATTAATCATAGAATCTGGCGAAACAGATGCTGCTTGTTGCAACATCATTGGCATAAGAAAGTAACAACTTAAAAGTAACTTCCCAAAAGGTATCTTTTTTACTGCATAGTAAGCTAATAATAGGAAAAAGATGAAATTACAAATTCTTGCTAAATACATCCCAACTATAATATTTAGGTTAAATATCTCTGCTAATAACATTCCTATTCCACTAAAAACATATAAAATTCCTGGATAGCTTTGTGCCTCTGTATACGCTTCCTCTTTTTTTTCATAATCTGTTTTCTGTTCTAACTGATTTTTTAAAGTATGATAATCTCTCAAATTAGATAAATTTATATTTTTTAAATCGGTTGGTATCATCGCTCTATGCTTCCCTTCTTCGTTGAAAGAAGCAATAAATTCACCATGATATGTTTCATAAGCTCTTATGATGTGTGGTGCTTCATCTGGTACATAATAAGGTACCATCAACACCATATATAAGATTCCAATTGGTATCACCAAACTTAAAAATATTTTTTCTATTTTATCATGATATTGAATCCAATTCCATAAAATAATGGCTAGTATTAGCATTCCATTTGCTATGGCTAAACACAAATAGCCTTTTGAAATCACGCCAGTTGTATTTTTCCAATATGCCATTTTATAAATGGCATATGCTAATACAATAGCAACTAAGAATTCGATTATAATTATCGGAATTCTAAGCACCTTCTCTAACTTCTGAGTCTTTTCCTTGATTCTCTCCATACTCTTTTCTTTCCTCTTTTTCTATTTTATATTTTTTTCCTCTTACTAGCAAATAGAGATCTAAAATCATTCCTATTAAAGTAGTTGTAAAGGGTGCTAATGCATAGCGATCCATGAGAGCTCCTAATAAAGTATACATCATCATTTGTCCCAAAGAGTAAGTATATAAAATTAAAATTAATTGGTTGGTTTTTTGATAGGTTTCATTATATTTTTTTCTTTTCCTTAAACACATCCCTATTTTTATGATCCATAATAATGGTAATATTAACATTCCAAACTTAAAAATAGCTTTGGCTGGTATCATCATATTTACCATATAACGATTAACTGGTTTGATATATTTATTCACACTAATATAGTCTCTAGCATATTCTACATAATGATCTGGCAAATCCAATGCATTCCAATTATCGCGATAAATACAATATCCCAAAAAAGTTATTTCAGTATCTTGCTCCAATGTATAATTTTTATCTATATAATAATAATTTCCATATTCTGTGGTTACTTTAATATCAAAAATATCAATAATTCCTAAATAATTAGATAAGTAACTTTTGAATACGACACCTGGTTCTTTTAACAAAGTATTTCCAACAAATCCTAATCCTTCTCCTACTGATATATCTTTTTCCTTGGTATAAATTACTTTTCTTTGTCCTTCTGGGTTCATATAAGTCCCTTTATCTAATAAAATAAATCCCTTATATTCATTTGATGTTCCATCTAATATGGATTGGATCTTAATTTTATCTTCTTCCTTTATTCTTTCGTCTTTTTCAATATTTTCTTTTTTATAAATTTCTGGATTTCCACTTGCTCTATATTCTGTGATCCCTTCCATTATCGTTCTTCCTAATAAACCTTCTGAACTGGTTGCTGTATCTAATTTTACATTTTTTATTTGTAATACATAATTCCATCCTTTGATACTAATCAAAAGACTTAAAATACAAATTACAACAACGACACTTCTTTGTATGATATTTTCTTTTTTAAAATCTTTTATAAAAGAAAGAATGGTTGCCATCATCAAAGGAATGATAGTCGTCAAGATATAGGTTTGTTTTAAATGCCAAGAACATACTGTTAAAAAAGCAAAAACAATCGTATAAACTGTATATTTTACTTTTTTTTCTTTCCTGTTAAAATGTATCCAATTCCATGATAAATAACACATAATAACTGCAATTGTAATAGATGCAAATTCCGTTAATAATACATGATAAAATCCAAATATGATTGGATTCAAAGCTACAAGAAAGAAAAAGCTAATAATGCATATTGCTTTTACGATTTTGTTATTTTCTTCTTTTTGAATCGTATTTTTATACATGAAATAAACGGAAACAATCATAGCCATATAAAATATATAGGTTCCTATTAATAATCCTGTTTCATTTTTTCCAAATAAAACATTTAGTAAATAAATCCCTAATGGAAATAGAAAGCTTCGTACTGGTGCCCAATTACAAAAATCCAAATTAGGGGTAAACATTTCAGCTAACCATATATATTGAGAAGAATCATAACCTAATGTAATATTATAGCTAAAATAAATAATAGTTATTATAATACTTCCAATAGCAATGATCCATGTTTTTTTGCTTATTTTATTTTCCCTTTTATCTTTTTGACTATCTTCCATAATTTACTTCCCCTTAATCTTTCATAACGATGAACAACATGCCCATAAGTTGCTTGATATTGATTAAATTCGATCGCTCTATTTTGATCTTTATACATAAGTAACTCATAAATAGAATATCCCTTATTGATACTTGTTTGTATCTTTTGGTATAACTCTTTATAAAATTCTTGCATTTCTTGTATCGTTTTAAATTGATAATTTTCAAAATTCTCTTTTACTTTCTTATATTCTTCTTTATTATTACCTATCTCTCTTATTTTTTCAAGTATTTTATCAGAATTTTCAAAATTCATCACCCAACCTAATTGATCTTTTTGAATACGATCTCCAACAGCGCCTATGTTAAATGTTAAAATCGGTACTTTTGCCATATAACATTCTGTTAAAGTATAGGAATAAGTTTCTGGCCAGGTGGCAAAAATACAAACCAAATCAATTTGATGATCTTTTAATAACTGTGGCAATTCCCCTCTGGTATAAGGACCATGATTAATATAATGATCTGCACTTTTGCTTAAAAACTCATCATTTGGTTTTCCAAATAAATGAATTCTTATGTTTTCATGTTTTGATTTTTTAATTAATTCTTTCAAAATTAGGCTTCCTTTATGAATTGCCATAGCCCCAACAAAAGCAATATCGAAGGTATCTTTTTCTTTTTGCTCTTTTTCTTTTACTGGTATTACCTCTACTCCATGTTCTACTACTTCCATTGTAATATCTGGATAAAATTTTTGATATTGCTCTTTTGTATTTTCAGAAGGTACAATAATTTTATCAAATTTTTCCAATACTCGTTTGCAGTTTTTTCGCCAATTCTTTAAAATATCGCTATTTACTCCTAATCGATCATGCAAACATTTACGACAATCTTTTTTCGGATCTATTTCGCAAAATTTATCTTGATACACCATATTAACAGATGGACAGATCATATATAAATCATGAAGTGATAAGATACTGTAAATTCCTTTTTCTTTCGCTATTTCAATGGCATCAAAAGTTTGAAATAGAAAATGATGTACATGTAATAAATCAAATTGAAAAGTGTCAAATAGCATGTTCAACATTTTTCGATAATTTTGATTGGTATAATGAACTTGTCCATATTGACAGGAATCTAGCTTAAAACTAGCAACTTCTTTTGCTTCTTTATCTGTATATAAATATAATTTAAATCTTTCCAAGTCAACTTGTTCAGGTGCTAATACAAAACTAGCTATTTTCTCTTGTTGATTTTTTAAAATCAAATCTTTTATATGAAGAGAAGTTCCTCCTGTCATTTCCATATTTAATTCCCATTCATTTACCAAATACAAAATTCGTTTTTTTCCATAAATATCAAGATTTAATTGTACATTTTCCTGAATATCTCTTAATGGGTTATTCGCAATAAACTGATCTGTTTTTTGTACATAGATAGGGTGTTTTTCTCTTAATAATTTCATATGTTCTTGAATTAAAGCCATTCTGGTTTCTGTCATATTTTCTTTTTTAAAACTTTGTGTCCCTTTATGATAAATAAAAGTATTATCACATAAAACATGGATATATCCATGGTCTAATGCACGATAGCAGAAATCGTTTTCTTCTCCATATCCTTTTCCAAAAGTTTCCTCATCAAAAAACCCTATTTCTTCTATAATCTCTCTTTTGATATACATGCAAAAACCGTTGGCTGTTGTTAATTCTGGATAACGGTTTTGTGAAATTGTTTCAATCATTTCTGCATATTCTTCTAAAGACATATGGTCTGGCAATTCATTGTCTATGCCAAAATTTGGAACAGAACAGATTGTCCCATTATTGGTTAGTGGAGTAACTGTTGCAATATAAGGATTCGATTCAGCACATGTTTGTATTTTTTCCGTCCAATTCTTAGTTACTTCTGTATCACTATTTAATAAGATAACATCATTTTCCGAATATTGCATTCCTTTGTTTACTGTTTTTACAAATCCTATATTCTCTTCATTTTCTAATACTACAATGTTTTTATCCTGATTTTCTTTTTGGTATTTTTGTAGCATTGGTGAAATAGATAGATCTGGACTTTTATCATTGATTAAGACTAATGTATGTGTATTTAAATCTGTATATTTTATCACACTTTTAATACATTCTTCTGTAAATTCATAAGCATTGTAGATTGGTACAATAATATCTATATTTTTCATATGACAAACCTCTATTCTTCTATTTTGATTGCTAATCCCGTATCTCTTTTACTTAAATTAGGACTAAAAAATCGATCCCCTTGTTCATAATATTTTTTCCAATTTTCTTTAAATGACTGAACTTGTGCTTCTACTTGAATGTGATCTGAAATCTTATCTACTCCAATTGCAACAATTGGATTCATTACCACTTGTTTATTTTGCTCTTGCAGTTTCAAAGAATAATCAATACTAGCCAAAATCCCTGCCATTTCTGTTGAAAATCCTCCAACTTGTTGAAATACCTTTTTATCTATTAGAGCATATTTTATATAACAACAAGTTACATTATGTATAATTAATAATCTTTGCATATAAGTTCCTGCATTTTTGGGAGCTCCTTGGTACAAGAAATCTCCTGCTCCATTCATTCCTAAAATAATACCACAATGTTCTATTTCTTCTTTTTGGTTATATATCTTGGTTCCTACCATCCCCACTGTTTCATCTTGACAAATTCCTAATAATTGTTCTAACCAATCAGGTTTATCTATATTTCTTAAATGTTTATCAATAAGAATAAAATAATCTCCTGTTGCCTTTTCAACCGCTTCCTTGATGGCAATCCATTTGTTACTCTTCCCTTCTATTACTTGACTAATCCCTAGTTTTTCAAAATCTGATTTCTCTTTTTCTCCTTTTATTACAACTATTTCTATATTTTGATAAGTTGTTTTTCTTAATTCTTTGACTAGCTTTTCTAATTCTCCTGGCTCCATTTTTACTGCTTCTATAATGATACTGATTCTTGGCATCTCTTTCACAGCATATTTTATTTCATAACTTCCTGGTGTCAATCCATCTTCCACTGTTGCTTCCACATCTAATGTCCTTTTTATATGATCTTTGATTACTTTTTTTCCCACTTCAAAAGCATATGGTTTGGAATCAGAATTAATGGCAGTTGAGTTTCTATGGGCTCTCCAATGATATAAAACTTTTGGAATATGAACAATTTGACTGGTTAATTCAGAAGCTCTTGCTACAATATCAAAATCTTGGCTTCCATCATATTCACTTCGAAACCCTCCTAAACGGTCCATTAGTTCTTTTTTAAAAAGACTAAAATGACAAATATAATTTGCACTATTTAGTGTATAGGGAGAAAAATCAGGTTTGAAAAACACACCATATCTAGGTTTATGGCTCGCTTCTAGCTTATCTTCATCAGTATACAAAAATTCTACTTGTGGATTCTCATTAATAGCTTTTACTACTTCATATAAAGAAAATGCTGGTAATAAGTCATCATGATCCAATAATCCTATAAAGTCTCCTGTTACCAATGTTAATGCTTCATTTGTGTTTCCTGAAATCCCTTTGTTCTCTCCAATTACTTTATACTTAATTCTACTATCTTTTCGTGGATATTCTTTCATATATGAAATTGGTTCTGGACTTCCATCTGCTAAGCATAATTCCCAATTTGAATAGGTTTGATTTTGTAAACTTTCTACTAATTCTTGAAAAAAGTTTTCTGGGGTTTGATAAACTGGCACAACAATACTAATTTTAGGTTGTATCGCAAAAACATGATTTCGTTGCTCTTCTAATTCTTTTTTCGTTGGTTCATTGTTTTTAATCCACTTTAAATATCGTCTTTCTTCTTCTGAATAATTTGTAATATATTTTTCATAAATCTTTTTTAACACATTTCTTCTTTTTGAGTTTAATGGTAATAGTTTCTCAAATCTCATTTATTTACTCCTTCTAAATAAATTCCACTTATTTTTTAAGGCTTCTATTTCTTCTTGTTTCTTTTGGTTCTCCGATTCTATTGCTTGGATGTATTCTTGTTTTCTTTGGTTATCCAATTCTAAGTCTTTAATTACCTTATCCTGTCTATCATTATTTTCCTGATACATTTTCAATTCATTCACCAAATTTTCTACTGATTTTGAGGTTTCTTTTTTCTGCTCTATTTCTTGCAATTTTTGTTGATTTATAACTTCTCTTCGAAACTCTTCTTCTAATTCTTGAAACCATTCTATATATTCATCTATCTGTAATATTTTAAATAACTCTTGTATTTTTATTTTTTTTACTAATTCATAAGAATTAATAATAGAACGATATGTTATATATTCGATTGGTAAATACTCTTTTTTCCACTCTTGATCAAAGTACCAATAATTTCCTTCTCGATAAAAACAATTTTTAGGTACCATATCAATATATGCCTTTTTAAGAAAATGCAATTTTTTCATCTTTTCTTCTTCTAGTTTTACCCTACTGTATTTCATATATTTTTTAGCTTCTTGATAGGAGATTGTATTTATGAACAGATCTTTCTGCATATCTTTTAAAATTCTAGCAATTTCTTCTAAATCATCAGCCTTTTCTTCTAATATATCACTTATGGTTTTTTCTTCCTGGATCAATTGACTATATATTTTTCCTTCTTCTTCATAATCTAATAAATGGATATTCGTTTCTCTCATTTCTTCTATATTTTTTTTCATATTATTCATTTGAAATACTGCTTTTGGATTAGCTGGTAATTTTTCTACTACTTCTTTTTTTATGATCGTTATTAACTGGTATTCTTCTTTTCTGACATTATTATAAGAAACATACTGAATATCATTTTTCAATTCTTTTCTAGAAGCTTCTATGATATATGCATTAGCAAATAAATATAATAGCTTTCTATCTTGTTGTATTATATTTTTTAAAATTTTTGATTCATCCAATGTCTTTATTTGTTTTTCCTCTATTTCAGGGGAATATTTATCCATCTGTTCCTTTTTCAAGTCAAATCTTTCATTTATGATTAATTCTGCATTTTCACAATTAGGAAATACAAAAAATATATTACTTTCCTTTATATTTTTTGATTCTAATTGTTGTCTTATTTCATAAATCGTTGTTTTTTTTGTGTCCTCCCTCTCTAGATCTGAATTTCCAAACCCTTTTTCCTTTTTATAGTTACTCCAATTATTGATTGCCCACCTATTATTGTCCACCAACAAAAGTTTTCCTTCTTCTTCTAAAGCATTCAAAATCACATCTAAATTCTCACAAAGATTCCTATAACCATAAATTAAGATATAATCAAATTTCTTTTCTTCTCTCGCTATTAATTCTTCTCCTTTTGCTATTACATGAACTTCTCTTAATTTCTTTTTCAATTCAACCGTAATTCCTTCATTTTGTCCTATTTGTAATATTGTTTTATTCTCTTCAAATGGATACCATGAAATTATGTTTTTATCGAATTCTTGCATATTTTCATCCTCATTTCTTCTTTTTACCTAACTAAACTCTCAAATATCTCTTTATGATCAAGTTTCTCCCAAGTACATTCAATTTTTTCATTTTTATCCAAATATTTTCTTCCGAAATGTCCTCCATTACAAGTCTCTGCATAAACTGGATTACGCAATTGTAACTGCTCAATAATTCCTTTTGGTGATAAATCAAAATGCTCATAGATGGTTTCGATTATTTTTTCTTCTTCTACCTGATTGGTTCCTTTACAATCCACATAGATAGAGATTGGTTGTGCTACTCCTATGGCATAAGATAATTGAATTAGACACTCCTTAGCAATTCCAGATGCTACTATATTTTTAGCCAAATATCTTGCCATATATGCTGCACTACGATCTACTTTTGTTGGATCTTTTCCTGAAAATGCTCCTCCACCATGTGGTGCATAACCACCATAAGTATCCACAATAATCTTTCTACCAGTTAATCCAGCATCTCCTTCTGGTCCTCCTATTACAAATTTTCCAGTAGGATTGATTAATATTTTAAAATCAGTATTTAAATCATACTTTTTAGCTACTTTTATCATAATTTCATTTTTGATAAATTCTTTAAAATTTGCTTCTTGGTAATCTTCTGTATGCTGAATTGACATTAGTATGGTATCAATTTTCGTTTCTTCCCCTTCTACATACTCTAATGTCACTTGTGATTTCATATCTGGACCAGCCCATAAAAATTTTCCTTCTTCACGTAAATTGGTAGCTAATTTTATTAGATCATGTGCCATTGTAATTGCAAGTGGCATATATTCTGGCGTCTCCGTAGTTGCATATCCAAACATAATTCCTTGGTCTCCCGCGCCTCCATTATCCACACCTTGTGCTATATCTGGGGATTGTTTACTAAGTAAATTTAAAACTCTTGGAGTATAAGTATATCCTATTCTTTTAATCGTATCTTTTGCTATTTCTTCTACATTGATACTAGCTGTTGTTGAAATTTCTCCTGACAAAACAATAAATTCATCTTTTGCCATTGTTTCACATGCTACGCGCGCATTTTTGTCTTCTTTTAAACAGGCATCTAAAACACGATCTGATATCATATCACATACATGATCAGGATGTCCTATGGATACAGCTTCTGATGTAAATAAATTTCTTTTTTTCATTTTATTGCTCCTTTTCTTTTTTTCTTTTATTTCTTATTTCCCTAAGTGGTCTTGTTATTTTCCATGATTTTGAATGAATCACATTTCTTAATTCTTCACTTAATTTTTGATTTTTTTCCCTTAATTCCTCTAACTCTATATTTTTAGTTGCTTCTACTTTTTCAATTTGAAAATGCTTTTGATAAAATTTCTGCATCGTATCATCAATTGGTATTAATTGCTGTTTTGATAAATCAACTTCTGTTTTGGATTCTATCATACTAGCTTCTATGAAAAACGAATTTGCAAAAAAGTCAAATTTATGATTTTTTATAATTTCTATATAAGCTTTTTTCTCATCATACTTAACTGATCGTTCTTCTTCTGAAAGGTAAGGAGTGTATTTTTGTATATTTTCTATATTAGGTAAATACTCATCTGAGAACATAACATTAGGTAATTTATAATCTGGTAAGGGATAATAAAAATTAGTATACCCAAAACCACTTTCTTCTAATATCTGTTTGATCTCATCTTTTCCATAGGTTCTAACATTTTGTATGTTTTCATATCCTGTAATTCCATCATATGCTCTTCCCGTATGGTCTTCTGAAGCTCCACTAAAATATTTCATTCCAAACTGATTTTCAATGGCGATCAATAATTTTCCATCCTCTTTCAATAATGATTTAATTTTCTTTAGAAAATCATGAAATGGTTTCTCTGTTCCTGTATAGAGAGGAGCATATTCCAATACCCCAATTAAAGTAATGTAATCAAACTTTTTATTGAATTTGATGGCATTAAAATTTCCTACTATAATTTCTAAATTTTCTTTTTCTTCACACCTTGCTTCAATAGCAGATGCTCTTTGTTTCGACAATTCTACTGCTGTTACTTGCTTTGCTTTATCGCATAATGCTTTTGTAATAGCTCCCATTCCAGCTCCAATTTCTAATACTTCACTTTCTTCCTTAAAAGGATACCATTGAATGATATTTTTTCGAAGTGGTGTAATGTGATAAAATACTGGCCATCTAATATCTTTTTTGAAAATCTCTTGATAATTTTCTTCCCCATATTCTTTTAAATATTGTATAATATCCTTTTCTACTTCTCCATCTGTATAACTATCTTGTCCATCATAAAAATCATAATTTACTTTCATTCTCTTATTCCTTTCTGAAAAATAAGTTTAAGTCAGTTTTTTTATTTTTTTGCCTTTAAAATATAATTATTTTGATTCTCTGTTACCAAAGTATATCCTAATTCTTCCTTTGAATCAAATGGTTTATTTTTAGGTAGAATTAACCATTCTATTTGATATTGTTCTTGCAATTTATTTATCTTTTCTGTATCATAATATTCTTTTCCATAAACCTCTTGATACAGATTAATAAATTCTTTTCTGTCTTCCTGATCAAAAATATAAGCATTTCTTGAATATAATAAAATAATTTTTGAACTATATTGTCTCATCATACAAGATTCCCATGGTTCTCCTGGTGCTACTACTCTAGTTTTATCAGTTGAATTTTCCATAATATAATTGGTTTCATCTATGATATATTGTGGTATTTTTTCAAAATTTTCGAATTTTGAAAATCCACGTTCTTTTGTATACATATATTTTCCAGAAATCATAATCAAGAACGTCATAAAAATTCCAAAAATATATTTTGTTTTCACTTCTTTCATTTCTTGATGGAAGATCATTATTGCTACCACTATGGTTATTTCTATTGGCAATAACCAATATAATCTCCAATAAGTCGATTTCGTTATTAATTTTATGTATATATTCGTCAATAGAGGATTAAATACTATTAAAAGCATTAAAATGGGAAAAAAAACACTAGTCTCTTTTTGTTCTTGATTTCCTTTTATCATGATTACTAATATACTAATTAAATATAACACAAAAATGGTTTTTCCTTCTCCTAAAAAGGCTTCCCAGTCTTCTTTTTGGCTAAATCCCCCTGTCTTAGTTGCTTCTCCTAAAGTATTATTTCCAACATAAGCAAAAGTAATATAGAGAATCGCAATAATTATAATTGGAACCATCAACCATATTGCCTTTTTAAATTCTTTATAGTCTTTTCTTACCAATAGAAGAATGATAAACAAACCATATAATAAAGATAAAATAGATATTGTCATTGGTGTAACAGCTAACGAAGCTATATAAGTCAATACCAATATAACACCATCTTCTTTTTCTAAATTTTTATTCTTTATAAATTTAGCCATCACAAAAGGAATTATAATATTAGCTAATATCGCTTTTCCTTGGTAAATTCTCCCTAAGAGAAAAACACCTTTAAATTTGGTGGATACTCCTGTCCATAATAAGAGAATTGCTAAGAAAAACATAGCTAGCCCTATATTTTCTTCTTTTACTAGTTTTTTTATAACTGCATGATAAGCAAAATAAGATAAAATAATATAAAAAATAGGATAAACTGTATGAAATAGCGTCGCAACATTTATATGAACTAATCTTGCTATAAAACCACCATAAATTTCCCATATATTAAATTGATATTTGGTATCAAAATCAGTCCCCTCTGCTCCTACACTTGGATCCATATCATATAAGTTTTCTAATTCTTTTGCTTCATTAGCCCAACTTATATAGAATGAATCATCTGCATCTTGTTTAAATAAAAAAGCAGAATTATATATTTGAAATCCTATTATTAGAATTACGAATAAAAAATAGAATAAATTCTTTTTATTTTCTTTCTTATTCTTAAGCTTTTTTATTTCCTGAATCATTCTATATTCATTTATTGGCTTTATGATATAAGATAAGACGATTAATACAATATTCATCATTAAAAATATTGCATACATTATATTAGTAGCTTGTTTAAAGTATATCATAAATGGTAAATTAATTAACTCAAATATCGCAAAATTTGTCACGAATCCATACAATAAAGTAGTGCTTACACTTTCAAACCTACTTTTTAAAATTTTTTTAATTACAATCCCTGTACAATAATACAGATAGAACAGTCCTATTACTACTAATAAGATTTTTAGTAACTCCATTTTTTCTCCTAATTTTCTAATTTTATTAGTTCAATTTTGCTTTTTAAATCAATTACTCCTAAACATCCTCTATAAGCAATGATTTCTATGAAAAGAGCATCATATTTTCGATCCAATACTTCTAATTCTCCATTTGTTTTAAATTGTGTACATCCAAATGATAAGGTATATTTTTCTGGTGCTAATGGGAAAGTTTGTCTAAACTCAACTGTTACGATATCTCCTTTCTGATAGGTCCCTGTCAAAACTTTATATACTTTTGTATTACATCCTGCTAATTCTAATCCTTTAAAATCCTTTACTGACATAGCAAAAATTGGTTCATCTGTCCATTCATTAAATTTCACTTTCATTTTTACGATATATTCTTCTTCATTATTAACAGTTGTTTGAAAATCTCCTTTTTGATCAAAAATTCCATAATCGATAATCTCTGCTTTTCCATTTCCATAGGTTAGCATATCTGGATTTTGTACAAACTTTTCCTTCCATACTTGTCCATCATTTTTATTTCCATTCTTTGTTTCATTCTCACTTACTTGGGGAATTATTATTTTTTCTTTTGATTCTTCTTCCTCTTCAATTCCCACAATCATTTTTTTATATTTATCAACTCCTGTTTTTACATCTCCATCAAATATTTTGCTTCCAGAAGATATAATAATGGCTCGATTACAATTTCGAATTACATCTGCTACATTATGGGTTACAAATAAAATAGTTTTTCCTTCTTTTTTAAACTGTTCAAATTTTTTAAAACATTTTAACTGAAATGCCATATCCCCTACTGATAATACTTCATCTACAATCAAAATATCTGGATCTACATGGATCGCACAAGCAAATGCCAAACGAGCAAACATTCCAGAAGAATAAGTTTTTACTGGTTGATCTAAATGTTCTCCTATATCTGCAAATTCAATAATATCAGGTTTTCTTTTTTCAATTTCTTCTCTTGTAAGCCCCATCACTTGTCCATGCTGATAAATATTTTCTTCTCCTGTCAATTCCATATTAAAAGCAGTTCCCAATTCTAATAAAGAACTGATTTTTCCTTTTACTTCCAATGTTCCAGATGAAGGTGCTACCACCCCTGTTATCATCTTTAATAAAGTAGATTTTCCAGCACCATTTTTTCCTAATATTCCTAAGACTTCCCCTTTTTTTATGTCTAGGTTCAAGTCTTTTATCGCACTAAATTCACTATGCTTTTGATAAGCAGGCAAAATAGTTTCTAATAATCTATCTTTTTTTCTTCCATACATTTTATAATTTTTATAAAGATGTTCTATTTTTATCATAGTATCTTTATGTTCCATATGATTTATTTTCCTCCTTTAAAGCACATCTGCAAAGTCTTTTTTATTTTTCTTAAAAATATAATTTCCCCATAAAAAAATTAAAATGGTTATGATCCAAAACACAATGGTGTATAAAAAATTATTTTCTGTGATCATATTCCCCCCTAAAAACACTTCTCTAATCCCTGTAATTAAGTAAGAAAAAGGTGTGCATTTGATAACTTCTAATAATTTTGGATGTCCTTCTAACATGGTTAAATTCCATATAATTGGAGTAAACCAAAAAAATAATTGCATTACGATTCCAAGTAAGTTTGAAAAATCTGGTACTAATGTTGTAACCGCTGATGTAAATCTTGTAAATGCAATTAAAAAACAATAAGCAGCAACTAAAATATAAATTAGCATAAATAAATTGGGTAAAAATCCATAAATTGCACTTACTGCCGTGATAACAGCAATTAAAAAGATGGATACAAAACTACTAGACACTAAAGATATCATTGGTATGATATCAATTGGAAATACTACCTTTTTTACCAAATAACTATAATTTCGAATGGATCCACTTGCATTCATAATACTATCATTCAAAATTTGCCACAAAGCTAGTCCTGGTAAAAACCATACTGTATAAGGATAATCTCCTGGAGCTGGTGTCTTTAAAATATATTGAAATACAATTACATAAGTTATCATAAATACAAAAGGTTGTAAAAATCCCCATATACTTCCTAAGCTTGTACTTGCAAATCTATTTTTAAAATCACTTTTTCCTAATCCCCAAACCATTTTTCGATTCTTAAAAACAGTTTTTATAAATTCCATCTTTTGCCTCCTATTGTCTATTTTTTCTTTGTATATTCTATCCTTAAATTGGCTTTTTGTCAATGTTAATTTGAAATTGATACACAACTTAAAATGTGCAATAGGGACGTTTCTGTTTTCACATTTAAAAATACAAAAATAATATAGATTAAAACTATTAATAGTAGTATTTCTTAAAAATGTGAAAACAGAAACGTCCCTATTGCACATCTAATGTATTAAATAAATTCCATATCCAATTACAGGAAAATGAAACATAATGATTTCTTTTATCATCTTTTTTCCCAAATTTTTTCCTTTTAGAAATTTAAAATACTTTCCAATGTGTAAATTTATATATTGAGATTCTTCTATATTTTCATAATATCTTATTAGTTTCTTGATAAATTCTCGATTCTCTTCATTTTGTGCATATTTCAAGCACATTATAGCCCCTTCTAAATAAGCCTGATCAATCACTTTTTCTTTTCGATACTTCAAATAAGATTGATAGCTTTTTCCATTTTTTTCTTTCCATTGTCCTAAATTTTGTGCTAAACTTCGCCCCCCAAAAATATTATTAGTATGAAGACGATATTCTAACAATGGCTCCTCAATATAGGCAATTCCTTTGCCTTCATTGGCTAAAAATGCAGCTAACCAATCATGTGCAATTACTTCTTTTGTAAAAGGTAACATTTTATTTCCAATTGATTTTGTAATTATTTGTGAACAACCAATTCCTACACATCTAGTAATGGCTAATTTATCTTTCCCATTAATTTGTGGCACATTCTTATATTTTATATAATCTTCTTGTATTATCTCCCCATTTTCATTTATTTGTTTAGCATTACAATAAACTAAATCTACTTTCTTTTCTTTTATCATTTCTAAACTTTTTTCTATTTTTTGAGCATACCAAATATCATCATGGTCTGCAAACATAATATAATTGGCTCTTGCTTTTTTTAATAAAAATTCAAAATTTTTATTATATCCTAGATTTTCTTCCTGCCAATACAATACAATTCTATTGTCTTTCTTTTGATACTCTTGTAAAATAGTTCTAACTTCTTTTTTGGTAGAATCATCATCACTGATTAATAGCCTAAAATTGTAATAAGTTTGTCCCAATATGCTTTCTATTTGTTTTTTTAAAAATTCTTCTTCGGTATTATAAGTAGTTAATAAAATATCAATTTCTTCCATGCTTCTAATCTTCTTTCTCTTTTTCTGCTTAAATTCTATCATGCATTTCTATTTCAATCAAGTTTTCCAATAAAAAAAGTAAATTTGAAATGGAGTTTTTATTTCTCTCTTTCAAATTTACTTTTTCTTTATTTATATTGATTATCAATTTCTTTTAAAATAACATCATGTGCTCCACCTTCTGTAATACTAATATCAGATACTAGTGTTAATCTAGCTTTCTCATGAAATTCTGGAATGGTAATACATCCACAATTACACATAGTAGATTTTATTTTTGCTACTGTAATTGCTAAGTTATCTTTTAAACTTCCAGCATAAGGAATATAGGAATCTACTCCTTCTTCGAAAGAAAGTTTTTTAGCACCTCCCATATCATATCTTTGCCAATTTCTTGCTCGGTTTGATCCTTCTCCCCAATATTCTTTTACAAATGCATTTCCTTTTTTAATGACTCTTGTTGGACTCTCATCAAATCTAGCAAAATATCTTCCCATCATTACAAAGTCTGCTCCTAAAGCCAAAGCAATTGTTATATGATAATCATGTACAATTCCTCCATCAATACATAATGGGATATAAATTCCTGTTTCTTCAAAATACTCATCACGAGCTGCTGCCACATCAATTAATGCAGATGCATTTCCACGTCCAATTCCCTTCGTTTCACGTGTAATACAAATAGAACCTCCTCCTACACCAATTTTAATAAAATCTGCCCCAGCTTTTGCTAAGTATAAAAATCCTTCTCTATCTACTACATTTCCAGCTCCTATTTTAACATGATTTCCATATTTTTCTCTTACAAAATCTATGGTATTTTTTTGCCAAATTGAATACCCATCTGAAGAGTCCATACAGATCAAGTCTACTCCTGCTTCTACTAAAGCTGGTATTCTTTCTTCATAATCTCTTGTATTAATCCCAGCTCCTACAATATATCTTTTATTTTCATCTAATAAAGAATCAGGGTTATTCTTTCTTTCTTCATAATCTCTTCTAAATACTAAGTATTTTAGTCTTTCTTGATCATCTAAAATTGGTAAACAAGCAATTTTATTTTCCCAAATTAAATCATTCGCTTCTGATAAGCTAATCCCTTCTCCTGCCCATACGACTTTCTCCTTTGGAGTCATAAATTTATCAATTGGATCATCAAAATTATCTCTTGATATTCTATAATCTTTATCTGTTACTAATCCCACAAATTTTCCTCTAGCTGTACCATCATCTGTAATAATTACAGTAGAATGTCCTGTTTCTTGTACTAGATCAATCACTTCTCTTAGTGATGTTCCAGATTTAACATTTGAGTCACTTACTACAAAGCCCGCTTTATGTTTTTTTACATGTCTTACCATAGCAGCTTGTGATTCAATAGATTGTGATCCATAAATGAAAGCAACTCCTCCTTCTCTTGCTAATGCAATCCCCATTTGTTCTCCTGATACTGCTTGCATAATAGCAGATACCATTGGTACATTAGCATAATATTTTGCCTCTTCCCCTTTTTTATATTTTACAAGTGGTGTTCTTAAAGATACATTGGTTGGAATACATCTTTCATCTGTTAAATTTGGTAATAATAAATATTCGTTAAATGTTCTTGAAATATCTCCTACAATTTTTGCCATTTTTCTTTCTCCTTTCAATTGAATATAAAAATAAGATGTTGCTACATCTTCTCTCTTTATTTATTTCTTTATTATACTACATAATTTGCTATTTGTAAATAAAAAATGAAAAAAAGAATACTATTTCTAATATTCTTCTATCTTAATTATTAATATTTTTTATTCTGCTGGATAAACACTTACTTGTTTTTTATCTCTACCTTTTCTTTCAAATTTTACATTTCCATCTACTAATGCATATAGTGTATCATCACTACCTTTTCCTACATTTGTTCCTGGATGCATTTTTGTTCCTCTTTGTCTTACTAAGATATTTCCTGCTAAAACAAATTGCCCATCTGCTCTTTTGACACCAAGACGTTTAGATTCACTCTCTCTACCATTATGGCTACTACCTTGCCCTTTTTTATGAGCCATGACTGATTCCTCCCTTCAGTTTATATTTATATGGTTCTCTTTTCAATTTTTTTAAGCTTCTACTTTTTCAGCTACTTCTGTTTTTTTAGCTGTTTCTGCTTTTTTTGCGGTTGTCTTTATCGTTGTAATTTCTACTTTTGTATATGGTTGTCTATGTCCTTGTTTTCTTCTATAATTCTTTTTCGCTTTCATTTTGAAAACAATGATCTTTTTCGCTTTTCCATGAGAAATTACTTTTCCTTCTACTTTTACACCATTCACATAAGGATTTCCAACTTGTATTTTTCCTTCATCAGATACTAGTATTACCTGATCAAATGTAATTGTTTTTCCTTCTTCTGCTTCTAGTTTCTCGAAAAACACAACATCTCCTTCTGTTACTTTGTATTGTTTTCCACAACTTTCAATAACTGCGTACATTTAAAATGCACCTCCCTTATTTGTATACTCGCTAATCCTTATTTTTCAGGCAATTAACT